>DDWC01000242.1 GCA_002345475.1 Firmicutes bacterium UBA2296 | reverse complement strand
AAGGCGGCCGCACAGTAGGCGCCGGAGTTGTAACGGAGATTATCGAATAGCAGCTGCGCTGCTATTCGGGCGCTTGGCGATTAGCGGTTTGTGCTTGGTAGCATAAAGTCTAAAGTCTGAAGTCTGACGACAAGTGACTGACAGCTGACGACTGGAGACAAGCGACTGGGGAGCCTGGCGGCTGGCGGCTGGCGGCTGGAGCCTAGAGTCTAGGGCCTTGCAACTGGAAGCTGGCGGCTGGAGCCTAAAGTCTAACATCTAACGTCTAACGTCAAACGGTGGTACTGCCGACTGCAGGTCTGCAGTACCATCTTTGGCTTGACACCGAATATGCGCTGTGATAACTTCTATAAGGTAACCGTTTTTGTCCACGGTGTTTTTAATTTAGCAGGAGGTGGAACTTATGCGCGTAGGTATTACGCTAGCCTGTGCTGATTGCAAGAGGCGCAACTACCGTACTACTAAGAATAAGAAGACCAATACTGAGCGCTTGGAGATCAAGAAGTACTGCAGGTTCTGCAAGACTCACACCGCTCACCGCGAAACCAGGTAGGTGAGAGGTAAATGAGTTTCATTGCAAAACTGAAAGACAGCTTTAACGGTCTGCTTAAGTTTCTGCGCGATGTTCGCACAGAGCTGCGCAAAGTGGTCTGGCCGACCCGCAAACAGACGATCAACTATACGTTGGTTGTACTGGTTGCGGTGTTCCTGGTGACCGTCCTGCTATCCGTGACAGACGCGGCGTTTAATGTAGTAATAAGACGGTTATTGGGCATTTAAGGTCCTATAGCTTTCCACTTAAGGAGGGTAGGGACGCTATCTATGGCGATAGGGTCCTCTAAATGATGGAGAAACGCTGGTATGTCGTTCATACCTATTCCGGGTACGAGAACAAGGTTAAGACTAACCTAGAAAAACGAGTCCAGTCCATGGAGATGGAGGACAAGATTTTTCGTGTGCTGGTGCCAATGGAAGACGAAGTGGAAACAGGACGTGACGGTAAAAAGAAAACTGTCAAAAAAAAGACCTTCCCCGGTTATGTCATCGTAGAAATGATAGTGACCGATGATTCCTGGTACGTTGTGCGCAACACTCCGGGAGTCACCGGTTTCGTTGGCTCGGGGACAAAACCTATTCCGCTTGAGGAACAGGAGATTCGTAACATTTTGCGATCCATGGGCTCGGATGTGCCTCGGTTGAAAATCAACATCGAGGTAGGCGAGTCTGTTAAGATCAAAGATGGTCCCTTCGCTGCCTTTATTGGCGAAGTCGAGGAGATCTATCCTGACCGCGAAAAGGTCAGAGTCAGGGTAGCCATGTTTGGACGAGAGACACCGGTGGAGTTAAACTTCACCCAAGTTCAAAAACTGTAGCACCCAAAGCATTGGGAAAGGGAGGTGGATGTAGTTGGCTAAGAAATTAATCAAAGTCGTTAAACTGCAAATTCCCGCTGGCAAAGCAACGCCCGCTCCACCGGTTGGACCTGCCCTGGGTCAAGCTGGTATCAATATCATGGGCTTTGTCAAGGAATTCAACGAGCGCACCGCGAAGCAAATTGGTCTGATTATTCCGGTTGAAGTTTCGGTATTTCAGGACAGATCTTTCACGTTTATCCTGAAGACCCCGCCGGCCGCCGTTTTGTTGAAAAAGGCCGTGGGTATCGAGTCTGGTTCTGGTGAACCCAACAAGAAGAAAGTCGGCCAGGTAAGCCGCGACAAGGTAAGAGAGATTGCCGTGCTAAAGATGCCTGATCTGAACGCAGCTTCCGTCGAAGCCGCCATGCGCATGATTGAGGGCACAGCCCGTTCTATGGGCTTAACCGTAGTAGACTAGTATTCCCGCGTGGGAGGGTTATTCCCGCTATTACCACTGGAGGTGCACAATATGCCAAAAAGAGGCAAGAAATATCTGGAGGCCGCTAAGGCAATAGATCGCAATGCGTTTTACGATCCGACCGAAGCCCTCGAGATTGTCAAAAAAATGTCTAGCGCCAAGTTCGACGAGACCGTAGAGGTCGCTGTGCGTCTTGGTGTCAACCCTAAGCATGCTGATCAGCAGGTCCGCGGAGCGGTTGTGCTCCCTAACGGAACCGGCAAGACCGTTAAGGTCCTGGTGTTCGCCAAGGGTGACAAAGCTAAGGAAGCCGAAGAGGCAGGAGCCGACTTTGTCGGCGCTGAAGACATGATTCAGAAGATCCAGAGCGAAAACTGGTTTGGTTTTGACGTCGCGATAGCCACCCCTGACATCATGGGGCAGGTCGGCCGCCTGGGTCGCGTGCTTGGTCCTAAGGGACTAATGCCAAACCCCAAGGTAGGCACAGTGACTTTCGACGTTGCCAAAGCCGTGCAGGATGTCAAGGCTGGTAAGATCGAGTACCGTGTTGACAAGGCAGGTATCGTCCACGCCCCCATTGGCAAGGTGTCCTTTGCTGATGACAAGCTGATGGAGAACTTCACCGCCTTGCTTGACGCCCTGATCAAAGCCAAGCCGACAGCGGCCAAGGGCACTTACGTCAGGTCAGTGACCGTATCCTCCACCATGGGTCCTGGTGTTCGCATCAACGCCCAGAAAGCAGCTGGCGCCGTCGCACAGTAGTGCTTGACACGCGCTCTTCAATCTGCTAAGTTCATATGGTACTGAAAAACCGTAGACAGTAGGTGCCCAGCTTAAACGCTAATGCGGCCTACCGAGGTTGGAGAGTGTGCATCAATTTCGATTGTTGGCATGCCTTCCGCTTCCTGCGGCAGGCATGCTATTATTTTGCAAAATATCCTCCGAAGGAGGTGGAAACATGGGTGCTCGTGAAGAAAAACAACTGGTGGTCAAAGAACTGGCTGAAAAGCTTAGGCTTGCCAAAGGCACGGTTTTGACTGACTACCGCGGACTTAACGTTGAGAAGGTAACCGACTTGCGCAATAAGCTCCGCGCTGCCAATATCGAGTACAGGGTAGTTAAGAACACGCTGCTCAAACTCGCCGCCGACGATGCAGGTATAACTGGGCTTGACACCTACCTGGAGGGTCCGACCGCATTGGCGATGAGTACTGACCCGGTAGCTCCGGCAAAGGTCCTGTCCGAATGGATTAAGGCCAACAAGATGCTAGAGGTTAAGGGCGGTATCGTCGAAGGCAAAGTAATCGACTCAAAGGGCGTGACCGGTCTGGCCGACTTGCCGCCTCGCGAGGTGTTGCTGGCCATGGTGGTCGGAACTATGAACGCTCCGATCTCAGGTCTGGTCAATGTGTTGCATGGCCCGCTTCGCAAGCTTGTTTATGCGGTTGATGCCGTTGCCAAGCAGCAAGAAGCCTAATAACCTAATATGACATTTGGCATTGCCCTTTAAGGAGGTGAAAATGATGAGTAATCAAGCACAGATTATCGAACTGATTAAGAATATGACCGTGCTGGAACTCTCCGAGCTGGTTAAGGCTTTGGAGGAGGAGTTCGGCGTGACCGCCGCTGCACCCATGGCCGCCATGGCTATGCCCGCAGCAGGTGCTGCACCCGCAGAAGCAGTGGAGGAGCAGACCGAGTTCGACGTCATTCTTACCAGCGCAGGTGACAAGAAGATCAACGTAATTAAGGTTGTTCGCGAAGTTACCGGCCTTGGTCTGGTTGAGGCAAAAGCTCTGGTTGACGGAGCGCCCAAGCCTGTAAAGGAAAAGATCAGCAAGGAAGATGCAGAGGCCCTCAAGGCTAAGCTGACCGAAGCTGGCGCCGGCGTAGAAGTTAAGTAAGAGAACCGCCCGCGAGGGCGGTTTTTCTTTTCAGAGCTGGCCAAGCAGTTGCCAAATCCATTGACTGCAAAGCTTGCTTTGTGATAACATCTTATATTGTCACGAGAGTGTCGACCAGGTAAAAACATACATTGTGTGCCAAAAAAAGGCTGAGAAACGCGCTCGATCAGGCCAAGGGGTTAGTGTACCCTTTTTTGGCTTTTCTGGTGTGTTCAGCGAAAAGATGTTAGGGGTGAAGGGTTAATGGTCAAACCCAATGCGGAATGTAGCAGGAAGCGCCTGAGTTTCGGGCGTGCCGAAGAGGTTGTTGAAGTACCGAGCCTCATCGAAATCCAGAAGCGTTCTTTCGACTGGTTTGTGAACGAGGGATTGGCAGAGACATTCCGAGATATTTCTCCTATTCAGGACTTCACTGGGAACCTGATTCTGGAATTCATTGAACATCAGTTTGGAGAACCCAAGTACTCTGTTGACGATGCCAAGGAGAGGGATTCTACCTTCTCTGCTCCGCTTCGTGTGAAGGTTCGGCTAGTGAATAAAGAGACGGGTGAAGTCAAAGAGCAGGAAGTATTCATGGGCGATTTCCCGCTTATGACCGAGAACGGTACCTTCATTTACAATGGTGCTGAACGCGTGGTCGTAAGTCAGCTCGTTCGCTCTCCCGGGGCCTATTACCATGACAGCATGGACGCCTCCGGACACAGGGTGTTCACCTCTACTGTTATACCCAACAGGGGAGCCTGGCTGGAGATGGAGACGGACAGCAATGACATCATCTGGGCCAGAGTAGACCGTACCCGCAAAGTTCCGGTCACTGTTTTGCTGCGCGCTCTCGGTTTGGGAGATAATTCCGAAATCATTCGAGTGTTCGGTGAAAACGCCAAGCTTGAGCCGACCTTCTCCAAGGACAGTACTGATGGCGTCGAAGAAGGCTTGCTTGAGATACGCAAGCGTCTCAGGCCCGGTGAACCGCCTACGGTGGATAGCGCCAAGTCTCTGATCAACTCACTGTTCTTCGACCCGAGACGCTATGATTTGGCCCATGTCGGCCGCTATAAGCTGAACAAGAAACTCTCCATGCGTCGCCGCATTGTCGGGCGGACCGCGGCAGAGTCTGTTTTGGCTGCTGAGACTCTGTATCAGCCGGAAGTTCCCGCCGATGTACGCACTCACGTTCCTGCTGGCGAGGTTCTCGTCGCAGCCGGTGAGGTCTTGGTGCAAAAGGGCGAGCGCATAACGCGTCAGGTAGCCCAACGCCTGGAATGGGCCGGAATAAATGAGATACTGGTTCAGGCCGAAGAGCGGACCAATGCCAAGATTATGGGCAATGGGCTGACCTTCGTCAAATATACTGACCTGCTGAAGGGGCATCAATTAGCCGCACCCATCACCGATGTCAAAGGCAAGTTGCTCTTCCCTGCCGGACTTGAGCTGAACGATGAAAACATAGGCGCAATTGCCAAAGCTGAGCGCGCAGAAATGTTGTCCAGCCGGCTGGTGAAGATTCAGGGTCGTACAGGCCTCAAAGAAATGGTATTGACGGATCGTTACGTAGCACCCACCGAGAAGCACGTCACGCGTCATGACATTCTCAGCGCGGTCAATTATCTTCTGACTCTTTTGGCCGGAATCGGTCATACAGACGACATAGATCATCTTGGTAATCGTCGCCTGCGTTCGGTGGGAGAGCTATTGCAGAACTCTTTTCGCATAGGTCTATCCCGCATGGAACGGGTTGTTAAGGAACGCATGACCATACAGGACGTTGATGTGATTACGCCGCAGGCGCTAATTAACATCAGGCCGGTGGTGGCATCTATCAAAGAGTTCTTTGGTTCCAGTCAGCTGTCTCAATTTATGGACCAGACCAATCCTCTGGCCGAGCTGGCGCACAAGCGCCGCCTCAGTGCCTTGGGCCCAGGAGGCCTGAGTCGCGAGCGTGCCGGCGTCGAAGTGCGTGACGTCCATCACTCGCATTATGGCCGAATCTGCCCCATCGAGACACCGGAAGGCCCCAACGTTGGTTTGATAGGCAACCTTTCTACCTTTGCTCGGGTCAATCAGTACGGTTTCATCGAGACCCCCTACCGCGTGGTACGCCATGATGACGATGGCCAGGTATATGTAACTTCAGATATCGACTACCTGACCGCCGACGAGGAGGACGAGTTCGTTATCGCCCAGGCTAATGCCGAGGTGGAAGAAGTCGGGAGTACTGGCTCCGGCGTAGGTCGCTTTATGCGCGATAGAACCACAGTCCGTTTCTACGACGGAATACGCGTAGTGCCAATACAGGAAGTCGACTACATGGACGTGTCTCCAAAACAGGTATTTAGTATCTCCACTACTCTTATACCCTTCCTCGAGCACGATGAAGCCGGTCGCGCTCTGATGGGCGCCAACATGATGAAGCAGGCGGTACCGCTACTACGTCCTGAGGCTCCGCTGGTGGGTACGGGAATGGAGTTCAAGGCAGCGATGGACTCCGGTTCGGTTGTGCTGACAAGGCGCAGCGGAGTGGTCAGCCGCGTCTCTGCCCGCAGTGTAGTCGTGGAAACCGATGATGGCGCAGTGGACACCTATAAGCTGATGAAGTTCGTCAGGTCAAACCAGGGCACCTGTGTAAATCAGAAACCCATCGTCAGCAGGGGACAGCGGGTCACTGCGGGTGATCCCATAGCTGACGGTCCGGCCACCAGTGAAGCGGAAATCTCTCTGGGACGCAATGTGCTGTGTGCCTTTATGCCCTGGGGCGGTTACAACTTTGAAGACGCCATTCTGATCAGTGAACGTCTGGTTAAAGAGGACGTATTCACCTCAATACATATAGAAGAATACGAAGCTGAGGCCAGGGACACCAAGCTCGGTCCGGAAGAGATAACCGCCGACATTCCTAACGTCGGCGAGGACATGCTCAAGGATCTCGATGAGCGGGGTATTGTCCGCATTGGTGCCGAGGTTCGACCCGGTGACATATTAGTTGGTAAGGTCACGCCAAAGGGAGAGACAGAGTTAACGGCCGAAGAGCGGCTGTTGCGCGCAATTTTCGGAGAGAAGGCGCGCGAAGTGCGCGACACCTCGGCCCGCGTACCCCATGGCGAGTCGGGGCGAGTAGTGGACGTCAAAGTGTTTTCGCGTGAAAACAACGACGAGTTGCCACCCGGAGTAAATATGCTGGTGCGGGTATACGTGGCGCAAAAGAGGAAGATTTCCGAGGGCGACAAGATGGCCGGCCGCCACGGTAATAAGGGCGTCATCGCCCGCATACTACCGGAAGAAGATATGCCGTTTTTGCCGGATGGTCGCGCTGTCGAGATTGTCCTCAACCCGCTGGGTGTTCCCAGTCGTATGAACATCGGCCAGGTGCTGGAGACACATCTAGGCATGGCCGCCAAAGCATTGGGGATACATACCGCATCACCCGTTTTCGATGGTGCCAGCGAAGCTGACATCCGCAACCTGCTGAACGAGGCAGGGGTTGACCCCTCAGGCAAGACGCAAGTGTTTGATGGGCGTACCGGTGAGGCTTTTGATAATCAGGTTGCCGTAGGTTACGTGTACATGCTCAAGCTGTTCCATCTGGTCGATGACAAGATCCACGCCCGCTCGACCG
>DDWC01000056.1 GCA_002345475.1 Firmicutes bacterium UBA2296 | reverse complement strand
TGCCTTTCTTCTTTTTCTATTTCGGGCTTAGCCTGAATATCACTGGGCCTGTCCCCCTGGCCGCTTTGGCAATCCTCGTTTTTTGGGGCATTGCCGGGAAAGTGCTGGCCGGATTTGTTGGCGGCAGGCTCTTTGGCCTGACTAAACGTGTATCACTGCGCGCAGGCTTGTCTTTCATACAGCGCGGGGAGTTTTCCGCCATAATCGCTGCGCTTGCCGCCAGCGAACTGCGCATTGTGGGTGGTATCTACATCTTGCTCACGGCAGTCCTGGGCGTAGTGCTTTTTGAACGAGCTCCACAACTGGCTAGACGTGTCTTTCCCGGCACTGGCAGTGTGGCTGTGAATAAATGACGAGGAAGTGGTTATTGTGCCCCGCGAGTTCAACTATGACATTATGCCCGAGATTCAGACCCGCTGGTCCCCCCGGGCGTTCAGTCCAGAGAAAGTCAGCCGACAGGATTTGCTGCCACTCTTTGAGGCGGCCAGATATGCCCCTTCCTGCTTCAACGAACAGCCCTGGCGCTATATTCTGGCTCTGGAAGATGAAGACATTGAGCGGATGCGCGGAATCCTGACCGCGGACAACAGGCTGTGGGCCGATAAGGCACCGGCACTGCTCTTGGTCATGGCTCACAACCGCTTTGCCTATAATGACAAGGAAAACTACTGGCATATGTTCGACGCCGGCACAGCCTGGGGGTTCCTTTCCCTGGAGGCGGAACGCCGGGGACTCATAACCCACGCCATGGGTGGGTTCAGCCGCAAAAGGGCCCGGGAGAGTTTTAATATACCGGAGGAGTACACTGTGATATGCGTCGTAGCCATCGGGAAGATGGGAGATAAGGCTGAACTACACGAGAAATTCGTCGAGCGCGAACAGCCCGAAACGAGGAAACCCCTGGAGGATGTGTTTGTTTCCTTCAGCGAAGAGAAGGGCGAGTAAAAGCGCTTGGCGATTGGCGCTTAGCGCTTGGTGGGAGCGAGCTGAGAACGACAGCCAGAGAAGCACTCAGCACTCAGCGATGGGGCAATAACCACGTTCAACGTCAATGTAGGGGCGTCAGCATGCTGCGCCCGGCCGCAATACACCAATATGGGAATGGCCCCCACACAAAAGACTCCGGCGTACTTGCCGGAGTCTCTGTTTTTAATCGCCTATACGTTCTTATGGACAGATTCATACCAACGGGTGCTTCAAAGACTCCCTTCCCCGGCGCCCCTGTGTAGCGGCGACACCATGGGTCGCGGGACTAGCGTCTGGTCTAGCTGAGTCTCGCGCATGCTAGGATCCGCCCGGGGCCGCGGGTCACGGCCTTGCCGCTACGATTCCCACGTCTAATATCTCACGTACGACCTACAACTCACAACTTCCAACATCTCACGTCTTCCCCCACGTTTTATGTTTTTTGTTTTTTGTTTACCTAGCGCCCGGCGACTACTCCCCTGCAGCCGTTGCATTGGCAAACATCTCGCCACGCACCACAGCCTTCTCCCTCCATTTGCCGGAGAGATAGCGATAGACAGGAACGATACTGGCCAGGGTCCAGCCAGCGGGTATGCCCCACCAGATACCCCTGTATCCGATGGAGGGTATGCTTGACAACCAGTAAGCCACTCCGACGCGCACCAAAAGACTGGTCACTGTGGTGTACATGGGGATCATGGCATCCCCGGCCCCCCGCAGCACACCGTTTACCACCATCAGCACGCCAAATGCAATGTAGAAGATGGACACTGTGCGCATATAGTCGACACCTTGGCTGATGACATCCACATGCTCTGCGGTAATAAAGACCTGAATGAGCTGTGGTCCGAAGGTGAACACCAGAAACCCAATAATAGCCGAACTGATCACCACCATGATCAGTGTGGCTTTGAGGCCTTCACCGATGCGTTTGATCTTTCCGGCCCCGATATTCTGGCCTGTGTAAGTAGAGATAGCCATGCCCATGTTCATAATCGGCATCATGGCAAAAGAGTCCATGCGCCCTGCAGCCGTGAAGGCGGCCATGGTCACCGAACCAAAGCTGTTAACCAGTGCCTGTACTGCCATCATGCCCACCGAAGCCAGCGACTGTTGCACCGAAGTGGGCAGGCCGATGCGAACCATGGTCTTGAGTATTTCGGTGTCAAAAGTAAACTCACTACGTGAGAAACGGAACAGGGGCACCTTAACATACAGGTATATCCCACAGGTCACGGCAGAGAGCGCCTGTGCGATAAGTGTGGCCCAGGCCACACCTGCTACTCCCCATCCCATAACAGCGACAAAATAGAGGTCGAGCCCGATGTTGACCACATTGGCAAGTATCATGAAGTAGAGGGGTGTCTTGGAGTCGCCCAGAGCACGCAGGATAGCCGCGAACCCATAATAGGCGAACATAAACATGGATCCGCCGAAAAAGATGCGCATGTAGGTCGCCGAATCGTTAATTATTTCTGGGGGCGTTCGCAGAAGAACCAGCAAGGGACGGCTTATAAAGAGTCCCATCACAGTTATGGCCATACCGGCAAACAGCTGAAAGAGCAAGGCAGTAGAAATGGCTCGTTTTACTTTGTCCAGCTGTTTGGCACCGAAAAACTGAGAAATAACTACCCCGGCGCCCATGGTGAGGCCCATAAGCATGGAGGCCAGCAGGAATATTACAGGAAAACTGGTTCCGACAGAGGCCAGGGCGTTTGGGCCCACAAAGCGCCCGACAATAGCAGAGTCGGCCATATTGTACACTTGCTGAAACACGCTGCCAATGAACATGGGCAACGTAAAAGCCAGGATAAGTTTCGCAGGAGAACCTACGGTCATGTCTTTACTGACCACTTTGACACCTCTTTAGTATTTAGGGTACTGAAATAGAATACCATAAAAGTACTTAGTGCCACCACATGAATTTGTGCGGCAGGAAGAGAAGGCAATATGGCGAAGTACATGGGGAGGATATACTTTAAGGAGTGATAGAACAAATGAACTTTGACGTTGCTTGGGTTAGAGCCCAGTTCCCTTCACTTAGGCGTCACCACAACGGCCATCCGGTCATATATCTGGACGGCCCAGGGGGGACCCAGATACCGCAAAGGGTGGCTGACCGCGTAAGAGATCACATGCTACACCACTTTGCCAACGTGTCAGGGGTATACGCTACCAGCCAGGAGACGGACGCTGTAATGACCGAAGCCAGGGAAGCTTTCGCCGCCCTGTTCGGTTGTGGTGCCGATGAAGTCGCCTTTGGCGCCAATGCCACCAGCCTTTTCTACAAACTGGCCTGGGCCTTTGTCAAGGAGATCAAGCCCGGGGACGAAGTGCTGGTCACTGACGTGGACCACGAGGCAAACCGTGGCGCCTGGATGGTTCTCGCGGAGCACGGCGCCGTGATTAAGAGCGTCAAACTGGATAAGACAAACATGTGCATAGACATTGAAGATTTCCGGGCTCAGCTCAATTCCAGAACTAAACTGGTGGCCATAAACCACGCTTCAAATGCCGTCGGCACTATCCACGATGTCAAGGCCATGGTCTCTATGGTCAAAGAACTGACAGATGGAGCGTACACTGTCATAGACGCAGTGCATTCAGTGCTGCACATGCCCCTTGATGTCAAGGACATCGGATGTGACTTTTTGGGCACGTCCACCTACAAGTTCTACGGCCCGCATCTTGGCGTCATGTACTGCCGCAAGGAGCTTCTCTCCGTTTTGCGCACAGACCCGCTGATTACGCAAAAGCAGGAGGCGCCGTTCAAACTGGAAATGGGTACTCAGAACCATGAACATATCGCTGGCGCAGCGGAGACGGTGCATTTCATTGCCGAGATTGGGCGTCGCCACGAAGCCCAGTATGGTCATCTGGCCTCCGGTCTAAGTGGCCTGCGCCGTGACCTGGTAATCGCATTGCTGGCTATGCAGGAGTACGAGCATGAACTTTGCGAGATGCTAATTGCTGGACTCAAGAAGATTAAGGGTATTAAGGTGTGGGGACCTCCTGCAGGCCAGCCCAGAACGTCCACGGTTGCCATAACACTCAACAAGCTCGACGCCAAGGGCTTTGCCGAGTATTTGGCCGAGAGGGGGATATTCCTCATGTATGGGCATTTCTATGCTCTGCGTCTAATCGAAGAACTGGGATTAATGGACAGGGGCGGCGTTGTCAGGCTGGGACTGGTGCATTTCCACACCAGAAAAGATGTAGAGCGCATCCTCGACGTAATCGAGGAAATAGCCACGGTCGTGGGTTAGGGAGGTCAGCTGACTATGGAACGCAAGGAAATGCTGGCGATGAAGAACTGGGTCGTGGTCGGAGATGTTCTAAACGAGGAGAAGTACGCCTATCGCATTCTGCAGCGCCTAAAGGATCGTGGCTATGAGGCGGTCGGAGTTCACCCTCGCGGGGGGGAGGACATCTATGCTTCCCTCAGCGAGCTTGCGACCGTACCGGAAGTGATGTGCCTGGTAATCAACCCTGCCACCGGCAAAGGATTTGTGCACGAGGCCAGGCAACTGGG
>DDWC01000171.1 GCA_002345475.1 Firmicutes bacterium UBA2296 | reverse complement strand
CTGCGGGTACCCTGCGGACTCGACAGCCGTTTGACCATAGGCATCATTTAGATACAAATACGTCCGGTATCCTCAGTGAACTGGAACGGAGGTGTTGCACATGAAATTTACCACGAGACAAATCACAGTGGCGGGTCTGCTAAGTGCGCTGACGGTGGTGTTAGGTGTCACCGGAATGGGGCTGTTGCCAGTGCCGACACCGGCGATCTTTGCGACGATCATGCACATTCCCGTAATTCTTGGTGGTGTGCTGGAAGGGCCAATGATAGGCGGCTTTGTCGGCCTTCTATTTGGTCTGTTCACCCTGACCGCAGTGCCAGATCCCCGCATAGTAATCCCGGCCAGGTTGGTTATAGGGCTGGTATCGTACCTTGTGTACCGCACATCCCTGCGTTTCCTCGGTCGCCAGGCCGACTCCCAGGGTAAGTTGTCGGTGCGGTTTGCCACGGCCGGAGCGCTGGCTGGCCTGTTTGGTACAGTTACAAACACTGTCGGTACGTTGACTCTGGCGGTGATATTCGACTATATAAATGTTCCGGTGGCCCTGGGTATAGCGGCCTCCAACGGAATCCCGGAAGCGATTATCGCAGCGCTGATTGTCGGGGCCCTGATGTCGGTACTGGGGCCGATGTACGATCGCAGATCACGGTAAAAACCAAAAACAACTGCTCGGGTTCGCAGGGCCCGGGCAGTTGTCATTCTGGCGGGAATTCACTTTCCTTGGCATAGGAGATGATACCATCGCCATGTTTGTTCCTGATGCGGTCCATAGTTTCGATGAGGCGACGGGATTTCCCCGTGTCGGGATGAAACAGATCCAGCTGTTCTGCATTCTCGCCTTCAGGCGCCAAATTGCTCACAGAAACACCTATTAGCCTGACGGGTCTCCCGTCAAAAAGGCGAACTAGCAGCTTGTCAGCGGCGTGATAGATGTCCAGATCCAGGTCGGTTGCCCCTGGCAGAGGGGACTGGCGTGTGAAAGTTGAGAAGTCCATGTAACGCAGTTTCAGGGTAATGGTCTTGCCCTTGACTTGGCCCTTGCGCAGGCGACGGCCAACTTTGCTGGCCAGATGGAGCAGAACGCCTCGCAAAACTTCGATATTTGACACGTCGCTATCAAACGTATGCTCATGTCCCACAGACTTAACGTCATCTTGTTCCGCCACGGGTCGTTCGTCCAGGCCGTGGGACAGCTCATGCAGACGCTGTCCATATACGCCGAGACGATCGGACAGTATTTCCACACGGCATTTCTGGACGTCTCCGATGGTGTAAAGGCCAAGGGAATGCAGTATTTGGGCCGCCCTGGGGCCCACTCCCCAGATCCGTTCTATGCCCAGCGGTGCCAGAAAAGACACAACCTGCTCCGGTGGCACCACCACTAGCCCCTGGGGTTTGCGCAAATCGCTGGCAACCTTGGCCACGAATTTGTTTGGTGCGACTCCCACAGAAGCGCTCAGGCCCAGTTCATCGGTTATGCGTTGCTGTATTGTGCGGCCAATCTGTGCGCCGGGGCCAAAGAGAGGCTCTGATTTAGTGACGTCAAGAAATGCCTCGTCGATGGAAACACGCTCCATCTGTGGCGAGTAGTCAGCCATTATAGCGAAGACGGATCGCGATATTTCGCTGTAGCGGGACATGCGTCCGCGCACGAAAACGCAATCGGGGCAACGACGCTTTGCCTCGCTGAGGGGCATGGCGGAGCGAACTCCGAAACGACGGGCTTCGTAGGAGCATGTGGCGACTACGCCGCGATTGTCAGGTGAACCACCCACAATTATCGGCTTGCCTCGGAGCTCTGGGTTGTCCAGCTGTTCGACTGCGGCGAAGAAAGCGTCCATGTCCAGATGAATTATTACTCTCCTCACGACGACTCCTCCCAAACACAGGTTCGCAATATGATTGTATCAGCATGCAACGGGAAATAAAAGGCGCTGACAGGCCCTTGACTGCAACGAAAGACCCCGTGGTCTTAGCATAACGTGGTAAAATAATGAGAGAAAACGGGTGGGTGATATGCTTGTTACTTCTGAGACCAAAGCGCGAGGTCCCCGATGACGACGCCGTAATGGCGGCCGCCCGCATGCTCATTTCAGGCGGCGTAGTGGCCTTCCCCACGGAGACAGTCTATGGCCTCGGGGCATGTTTTGACCAGCCTGCGGCAGTCCGCAAGATATATTTGGCCAAGGGGCGCCCAGCTGACAACCCGCTGATTGCTCACATCTCAAACCGTGATCAGCTTGACCTGCTGGTGGCACAATGGCCTCCTCTGGCAGAGCGACTGGCATCCGCTTTCTGGCCCGGTCCCTTGACGCTGGTGTTGCCGAGAATACCTGCTGTTCCCGATGAGGTTACCGCGGGCCTCGAGACTGTGGCTGTGCGTATGCCCGATCATCCTCTGGCGCTGGCATTGATAACGGCCGCCGGCAGACCACTGGTAGCGCCCAGTGCCAATCGCTCGGGACGTCCCAGCCCTACATCGGCAAATCATGTGGTCGCTGACCTGGCGGATAGTATTGATGCTGTGCTTGACGGCGGAGAGTGCGGTGTCGGGCTTGAATCAACCGTAATAGGGATAGACTTGGATAGAGTGGTGATATTCCGCCCTGGCGCGGTGACGCGGGAGATGATTGAATCTGTGGTGGGACGGGATATACCCGTGGCCTATGCCGAAGGCTCGGACACCCCTCCCTCGCCCGGCATGAAATATGTACACTATTCCCCGGAGGCAAGAGTCTATCTCGTCATCTCCGGCGCCGACCAGGCAACCACCCTGGCAAGACTGGCGCAGGAACTCGCCCTCGCCGGAGAGACGGTAGGGGTGCTGGCCCATGACGATACGCTGGCAGAGCTTCCCCCTGGACTTGTGCGCCTGAGCCTTGGGCCAAGGGAGGACCTCAGCTGTGCTGCTCACTTGCTTTACGCTCAACTCCGTCTGGCAGATCAGGCGGGCCTGACCACTCTGCTGGTTGAGTCCGTCGCCGACCGGGGCGTCGGCACCGCGCTCCTGAATCGACTGCGCAAGGCGGCCTATATGATAATCGAGGGGTGATTATGTGAGGGTTTTGTTCGTGTGCACAGGTAACACATGCCGTAGCAGCATGGCGGCGGCCATCGCTGAAGGTATTGGAGCCTGGGAAGTGCGTTCTGCCGGGGTGGCGGCTATGGCAGGAGATCCTGCTTCGCCCAACGCTGTGCGGGTAATGCAAAGCAAGGGGCTTGATCTCTCCGGGCACTCAGCTACCCAGATAGATGAAGACCTCGTTAAATGGGCTGATCTGGTGCTCACCATGACGCGCCGGCACACAGACCT
>DDWC01000070.1 GCA_002345475.1 Firmicutes bacterium UBA2296 | reverse complement strand
CTCAAATGGTATTCAGCCAGTCGTAAGTCTGGAGGGGGTCGCACTGAACGAGAGTGGGCTAAGGGGGCTTACGAAGCATGCAGGTCCTTTGTGGCTGAGGTTCTGCAGGGGGACAACCCGCGGGGGCTCTTTGTATCGGGAGGTGTGGGCCTTGGCAAGACCTTCCTGCTCAGCGCCATCTGCAACAGTCTTATTGAGGGTGGCGTTCCCACCCTGTACACAGTGTTCTCTGATCTCATTAGCGACATCAAACGCAGTTTCAGCGCCGAAGAGAGAGGCATGAGTGAAACTGCTCTCATGGAGGCCGCCCGGGGAGTGCGGGTGTTGATACTGGACGATCTGGGCGCAGAACAGGTGACGGAGTTTGTGCAGAGCAGGCTCTTTGACATTGTGAACTACCGGCGAAATCACGACTTGCCCATGGTAATATCCTCTAATCTCAGCATCGATCAGATTGGCAGTCTGTACAGTATGCGCATATCCTCCCGCATTACCGAAATGTGCAACCCGGTTTCTCTCTACGGTCAGGACATACGCTTGCAGAAAGAGCGACAGCATTAATGCTGTCGCTTTATTTTATTAATTAACGCATTAATTATTGTAATCCTGGAACGATAAATGCTATAATCGTGGTGTAAATACGGACTTCCATCAGGGAAGCCGATTAAGGAGGTTATAGCGATGGCCAGGCAAGCTCCGGGCAGATGTCCGATTTGTGGTGAGAAGCTGTACATAACCAGATTGAGCTGTAAGAACTGTCACACAAAAATCGAGGGGGACTTTGAACCCTGCCGCTTTTGTGCTCTTAACACCGAACAGAAGGCATTTCTGGAGGTGTTTATTAAGAGCCGCGGCAATATCAAAGAAGTCGAACGCGAGCTGGGCATCTCTTACCCCACAGTGCGCAGTCGCCTTGACAACGTGCTGGAAGCCATGGGCTACAGGGTTGACGACACTTCTGTGAGGGACGACGTCTCTGCCCGGCGCAAAGAGATTCTTGACGCGCTGGCCCGCGGCGAGGTTTCTTCCGACGAGGCGGTCAAGCTGATTCGGGCACTCTCCTGACAGGTCGATGCAGAGGCCTAACTTCTATCTGCTCGTGAGTTTTAAGCTGCCTGGGTGGTCGCGGGCGCTCCCTCTGCCGCTGCCGCTATTTGTGGTAGATCACGTTGTCGAGTTTGCCAGCGGAGTGCTTGGCCTTGGTGGCGGTGTTCTGGCCAGGCACGGTGGCAAGTACGGGTCGGCTGCGGCCAGGTTCAGCAAGTCGCTTTATGGCGCCTGGTGGGGAGTGCGGCATTCTGGGTCGTATACTCTCCTTGAACTGAACACGGATGACTTCAGCATGTCGGTGAGGATAATATAGAGACCTCTACATAAATTAAATTAATTATAAAATCAATAATATAAAGATTGTGTATTGACATTAGTAAGCTTTGGCGATATATTGTTCTCAGAGTCAAATATGAGTCCGGGAGGAATAGTAATGTCAAACGAAAGAATGCAGATTTTACAGATGGTACAGGAAGGCAAGGTAACTGCTGAAGAAGCTGAACGTTTGCTGGGCGCTCTTGACAATCGCGGTGCTTCCATGGAAACTAAAGGTAAAGCGGCCCGCTGGATGAGAGTGCGAGTTGTGGAAGAAGGGCACCAGAAGGTAAATATCAACCTGCCGATGTCACTGGTTGAGGTTGCCCTGGGTATGGGCATGAAGTTTGTTCCCGAGGAACAGATGAAGGGCATCGATGTGGCGTCCCTGCTGGAAGCCATAAAGCAGGGGGCTATGGGCAAAATTGTAGAGATCGATGATGAGAACGTCAAAGTAGAGATTATTGTAGAGTAGACTTGTTAGAGAGGAGGTCTTGCCGTGAAGAGATTGACCAGATCCAAGACTAAGAGAATGGTTGGCGGGGTCGCCGGCGGAGTGGCCGAATATTTCGGAATCGATCCCACCATAGTCAGGCTTATCTGGGCGCTGTTCGTGTTCGCCTACGGCACGGGCTTGTTGGCGTACATCCTTGCCTGGATTATCGTGCCCGAGGAGGCCTAGGCGTGAGACGTCCTCTACTGTACCACATCCTTGTCAACGCTCTGGGGCTCTTCATCCTCAGCGAGTACCTGGTGAAAGGCATAAGATTTGCCGACACTTCGGCGTTACTGATCGCGGCTATTGTGCTGGGTCTGGCCAATGCTGTTCTGCGTCCGATTCTTATTATCCTATCACTGCCCATTAATTTGCTCAGTCTGGGGCTTCTGACTCTGGTCATAAACGGCTTTATGCTCAGCATCACCGCCGGGCTGGTTCGGGGTCTAACCATAGACGCATTCTCGACTGCAGTGTGGGGAGCTATTCTTCTGAGTATTTTTCGCTACTTACTGGAGAGAATGCAGAGACCCGCGCGGAGCTAGTTTATTATCGTTTTGATCATGTCTGCGGTCTCCTTCTGAGGAGACCGCAGTTTTTGTCGCGCGGGCAGGAAATCCGGTCACCCAGGTAGAACTACATATCATACTTTTCATACTTATCATGGAGGGAATGCGATGTCTCGACTTGGACGCAGCAAACTGTACGGTTCGGCCACCATCGGAGAGAGGGGCCAACTGGTCATCCCCGCCGAAGCCCGCAAAAGCCTCGGTATCGAAATGGGCAGTAAGGTTCTGGTTTTTGGGCACGGCAAAGGTCTACTGCTTCTCAAAGCCGAGACCATCACCGAGCTGCTCACAGAGACTCTGGATCAGGCTAACACTCTGGAAGAACTCCTCCGGGCGCTCGGCAGCCCTGAGGACGCAAAGGCGCAGCGCGACGAATAGCAGATGGAGGTAATACGTATTGGGCACACTGGCAAGACTACTCAGACAGGTTAAGCCCTATTGGCCCAGAGTCACGCTGGCTCTGGCTGTTATGACTGCCGCCACGGCTCTGGTCACGGTTCAGCCGGCGATTATCAGGTTCACCGTGGACAGAATCTACGACGACGGGCAATGGCAGTGGCTGGCGCCGGCGGCTATTGGCATTCTACTGGTGGCCGTTCTTAAAGCTGCCTTCAACTNNCTCGCAACGCACCATCTATGACCTGCGTAACTCGATGTATCGCAAGCTACAGCAGCTGTCCTTCAGCTTCTACGACAAGGCCCAAACCGGGCAACTTATGTCTAGAGCCACCGCCGACATAGAAATGCTCCGCCGCTTTCTCAGTTTCGGCATCCTGCGCCTGGTCAGCAGCTTCCTCACCATGGGCTTTGTGGTGGCCTTCCTGCTCCTGCGCAGCCCGCGGCTCACGCTACTTTCCATGAGCACCATGCCGTTCCTGATTGCGGTAATATACATTTTTGCCACCAAGATACGTCCCCGCTATCGCCGTATACAGCAACAGATGGCCACCATGACTTCTGTGCTGCAGGAGGGAATATCCGGTGTGCGTGTGGTCAAGGCTTTTGCCCAGGAAGAGCGGGAGATAGAGCGCTTCCGGCGTGAGAACTGGGAGTACCTCGACCAGAACGTAACCACGGTGCGGCTGTGGGCTTTCTTTTTCCCCCTGATGGCTTTCCTCGGGGGGGTTGGCGGCGCCATTGTTCTGTGGTTTGGCGGCAACATGGTCATCACTGGCGAGATTTCTCTGGGCGATCTGCTGGCCTTCCAGACATTGCTGGCTCAGCTGATCATGCCGGTGCGCATGGTGGGCTGGCTGGTCAACATGGCAACTCAGGCCGGGGCTGCCGGCCAACGGGTGTTTGAGATCCTTGACACCGAATCGGAAGTCAGGGAGAAACCGGGAGCCCGCAATCTCAGGGAGTGCCAGGGTGCGGTGGCTTTGAACAGCGTGTCCTTCAGTTATGATAGCGAGAACATGGTGCTTAAGGATGTGAACATCGAAGCTCCTCCGGGAAAGTCGGTGGCCATTCTCGGCGCCACGGGATCGGGCAAGAGCTCGATAATAAACCTGATACCCCGTTTTTACGATGTCAGCGCCGGGTCAATCACTGTGGACGGTACCGACATACGTGACTTCACCCTGCAAAGCCTCCGGTCTCATATCGCCATCGTGTCCCAGGAAACATTCCTTTTCTCGACCACTATTCGCGATAACATTGCCTATGGCAAACCTGACGCTACAGACGAGGAGGTGGCTGCGGCGGCCAAGGCTGCTCAGATTCACGACTTCATCGTCACCCTGCCCGAAGGTTACCAGTCGAAGGTGGGAGAGCGAGGTATAGGTCTTTCCGGCGGACAGAAGCAGCGGGTGGCCATAGCTCGGGCGTTGCTGACCAATTCCCGTATTCTCATCCTGGACGAGGCAATGTCCAGCGTGGACGTGGAGACCGAGTACCTGATTCAGCTAGCTCTGGCGGAACTGATGAAGAATCGGACCACCTTTGTAATCGCACAGCGGTTGTCCACAGTTATGGGCGCTGACGAGATAGTGATTCTCCAGGACGGTGTCATTACCCAGCGAGGAACCCACGCCGAACTTTACAGCGCCAGTGAAGACTATCGCGACATAGTGCATTTGCAGCTGCAGCGACCAGAGCCGGAGGAACCAGCAGAGAAGGGAGGCGGCGAGTAATGGGTATGGGACACGGCCCCGGACATGGCAGTTTTGACGCACAGACCTTAGACACCAAAGTAGACCCCAAGAAATTCAGCCGCATTATTCCTTACCTCTGGCCTTACCGCTACTACCTGATGGGTGGATTTGTCTTCATGCTAATGGCTACTGTGGCGGGACTCATATCCCCCAAGATTGAAGCCAACGCCATCGATCTGTTTATCTCGGGAGGTGCTGATCTCTCCTTCGCGGAAAGGCAGGCCGGCCTGCTGAGACTGGCTCTGATCTACCTTGGCCTCTTCCTGGTCAACTGGCTCAGTTCCTACGGCCAAACCTACTTCATCTCCTGGGCGGGTCAGAATCTGGTCTACAAAATCCGGCAGGAAATGT
>DDWC01000241.1 GCA_002345475.1 Firmicutes bacterium UBA2296 | reverse complement strand
GTCTTGACCTCTACAGACGGATTGAACTGCGGGTGGAAGAAATGTTTGCCCGCGGTCTGCTCGCAGAGGTCAGTGCTCTGGCTCGAGATAATTTGAGTTTTGTAGCAGGTCAGGCTCTGGGGTACAAGGAGCTGCTGCCGTATCTCGCGGGGGAGATAACTCTTAATGAAGCCAAGGAGCGCATCAAGCAACAGACCCGTCGTTATGCCAAACGTCAGTTGTCCTGGTTTCGCGCCGACAAGAGAGCGATTTGGGTGGACTGTGCCGACATGCACTTCGCCTCCGCAAGGATTCTGTCAATTGTTGCGGATCGGTGGCAGGTGTAATAGAATCAGGGTAACAGAGAGACAGGGGGAGTGCCAGGTGAACAAGCCCATTCAGAACCTGCAGGACACATTTTTGAATCAGGTGCGCAAAGACAACGTCCCGGTAACCGTTTTTCTGGTCAATGGTTATCAGTTAAAGGGCAATGTGCGCGGCTTCGACAATTTTACTGTGATCTTGACTGACTCCGAATCCAGACAACAGCTGGTTTACAAACACGCAATTTCCACGATACAGCCCATACGTGCTGTCGACTTCAACATTGGCGATGTAGAGTAATCACCCCACAACAGAACGGGCCTCAGGGCTCGTTTTTGTTGCATTCAGCGTTCGGCGTTCAGCATGCAGCGAGCCGACAGGCTCCAGCCAACGGCCACCAGAGAGCGGAAGGTCGCCAAGCGCCAATAGCCAAGCGCTAAGCGCCAGTCCCCATTTCCCCTCGCCAAGCGACTCTCTCTGGGATATAATAAACGGGAAAACCTTTAGCTTGCAGAAATTGTTCTGCCAGCCCGGTCTTGACACACGCAACGAAGGAGACGAGGCAAGTTGGTTAAGGTCGTATCGACACTTCTTATCGCATCGGCGGGAGGATTTTTGGGACTTAGACTCAAGGTTCCCGCGGGAGCCCTGGTGGGGGCCATGATGGCTGTAGCTATTGCCAATCTCGCCGGAGGTTTCACGGGGGCTATACCTCGCGAGTTCCGGACTGTCGCACAAATCGTGGTCGGTGGCATGCTTGGCCTGAGCCTGACGCGGGCCACACTGCTGGAGATTAAGGCCATGTGGCTGCCTGTACTGGTGCTTATAGCTTTCCTCATTGGCATGAGCCTTCTGGCTGGGATTGTCTTGTCCCGTGTAACCGGCTGGGATGCCGCCACCGCCTTTTTTGGCAGCAGTCCGGGCGGAATGACTGAGATGACTCTGACCTCCATGAGCTTTGGTGCAGACACCCCCAAAGTTGCCTTACTGCAGTTAGTTCGCATGTTGGCGGTGGTATCCATAATGCCGTGGATTTTCAAGATAGTTTTGAAGAAATAGGGAAGGGGA
Source organism: Firmicutes bacterium UBA2296 (assembly GCA_002345475.1). GTDB lineage: Bacteria > Bacillota > UBA994 > UBA994 > UBA994 > UBA2296. The sequence goes on along the minus strand of DDWC01000241.1, from coordinate 2,542 downwards.
GAGGTAATTGTTAAAGCAAGAACTTAAGGAATTGCTGGGCCAGCTAACCGACATACCCGGCATCTCCGGTCAGGAGATGCTGGTGGTTAAGGAGCTGCGCGATCGTTTCGAACAGGTTTCTGACCACGTGGAGGTGGACGGCTTCGGCAACATATTCGCTCTTAAACGCGGCCTGCCTGGCGGCCCAACTCTGATGATCGCTGCCCACAGTGACGAAATAGGCGCCATGGTCAAGAGCATAGAGAAGAGTGGCTACATCCGGCTGGAGAAGGTTGGCGGCACACTGGATCCGCTTCTGCTCGGTCGTAAAGTCCGGGTGAATGGTCATCTTGGCGTAGTCGGAGTGAAGGCTGGTCATCTGCAGTCCCCTGAAGAAAGGACTAGAGTAGTCAGCTCCAACAATCTGTATATCGATGTGGGGGCAAGTTCCGAACAGGAAGTCAGGGACATGGGTATCCGGATTGGTGATCCCATCGTCTATGTCTCTGAACTGGAGAGCATGAGCAATCCGGATAGAGTCGTCGGCAAGGCCGTCGATGATCGCATAGGTTGTGCTGTCTTGTTGAAACTGTTTGAGCGCCTGGCCGACGTAACCCTGGAGGGCGACCTGTACGCTGTCATTACAGTGCAGGAAGAAGTAGGCCTCAAGGGGGCCCGCGTGGCAACATATAAGCTCAACCCCGATTATGCGATTGCTCTGGACACCATACCTTCCGGTGACACTCCGGACATAGACACTAACAAGGAACTGCCGATACGCATCGGTCACGGGCCTGTTTTCCCGCTATTGGCCGGCGGCGGAGCCCGCGGCAACATAATGCATCCCGGCTTCAAGAACTTCCTCATCGACATGGCGGAGGAGGCAGAAATACCCTATCAGCTGGCTACGTTCAGTGGCGGCACAACGGACATCTCTGCTATACATCTGGAGAGAGCAGGAATACTGTCCGGAGCCGTGACCATGGCCCGAAGATACTCGCACTCTCCTGTGGAAGTGCTGGATATGAACGACGCTGTCAACACCCTGCTTCTGCTTGAAGCTATCAGTCGGCAGATGGGCAAATTGCGCACCATAAAATTCATCTAACAGCAAAAGGACAACCACGCAGCCGCTGCCTCTGGGCGGCGGCTTAGTCGTGGATGGCTCTAACGATGGCCGGGTAGAAAGGAATTGTCTTAACCGGTGCCGAAAGTATTCAGAGAAGTAAAACTACGAAAAGAGGAATGAAAATGCCCACAGTACAAATCGAATTACTCACCGGAAGAACAGTAGAACAAAAACGGGAAATGGCTGCCAAAGTGACAGAGGCTATTGTCACAAGTCTTAACTGCCCCAAAGAAGCTGTCAGCATCATCATCAGAGACATGCCACTTGAGAACTATGCCAACGCAGGGGTATTGCGCATAGACAAGAAATAGCCGTCCCCGGAAGGAGTACTAATGATAACTGAGGTAACAGGTATCGAGCCCGAAAGGGCTGTGTTGTTCTCGATTGCCCCGCTGGGCGCCGCCTACGCGGACGTTCTTCTGGATGAACTGGAAGCTTTGCTGGACACTGCTGGGGCCGTGGCTGTAGGACGGCTGCTTCAGGTACGCTCCAAACCCGAACCCGGCACTTACCTTGGCAAGGGCAAGATTGAGGAACTGAAGGACCTGATGGAGCACCTGGAGGCTAACCTTGCCGTCTGTGACGACGAACTAACCCCGGCACAGTTGCGCAATCTAGAAGAAAGTCTCGAATGCCGCGTGGTTGACAGAACTCAGCTTATCCTGGACATCTTCGCGCAAAGGGCCCGGTCGGCAGAGGGCAAGTTGCAGGTTGAAGCTGCGCAACTTGCCTATGCTTTGCCGCGACTGCGGGGCAAGGGTGTGGAGATGTCTAATCCAGGCGCCGGAATAGGCACAAGAGGCCCCGGAGAGACCAAGCTGGAAACCGACCGGCGCAAGATCCGCAGCCGAATAGCGGATCTAAAGAAAGAAATAGAGGAGCTGTCAAGACAACGTGGACTTATTAGAGCAAATCGCCAATCTCGTGGCATCCCTACTGTTGCTCTTGTAGGCTATACTAACGCCGGGAAGTCCACGTTGCTTAACGCCCTTACTGAAGGTGGCGCCTATGCCGAAAACAGACTTTTCGCCACGCTGGATCCCACTTCTCGCGAAGCTGTTCTGGTGGAAAACCGCCGGGCTCTTATCGTAGACACTGTGGGATTCATTCGCAAGCTACCACACCAGCTGGTTAAGGCTTTCAGGGCAACATTGGAGGAAGTGCAGTTGGCCGATGTGCTGGTCCATGTGATAGACGCGTCCTGTCCAGATATTGACGAACAGGTCAAAGCGGTGGACGAGGTCCTTGCCGAGCTTGCAGTAGTAGACAAGCCCATGGTGCTGGCGCTGAACAAGTGCGATCTGGTCGAGGAACTGCCCATCTTCCGCTGTGCAGGTAAACCAATACCGGTTTCAGCGGTTACGGGACAGAATCTGTCCACCCTGCGTGAAGCTATTGCTCTAGCCATGTCTGAGCAGCCAGTGCGCAAATCGT
>DDWC01000154.1 GCA_002345475.1 Firmicutes bacterium UBA2296 | reverse complement strand
AGCCGGTCCGCAGCCTCATTGGCGGCAGGAAGCTCGGCTTCCAGTTCCGTCAAACGCTCGCTCAACTGTGCCCGATCATGGCCCACCATTCTGAGCTCAGCCTCGAGGCCAGTAATCTCACTTATCAGCGTGCTCTGGCGCATGGCAAACTCAGAACGCTCTGCCTCCAGAATACTCAGCTGGCTCTCACGCCCCAAGCGTTCGTCAGAAGTCTTTTCAATCTGTGTCCGTATGCTTACCACCTGACGCTCCGCCAGCCCCAACTCGTAGAGCAGCAGCTCTTTGCCCCAGATCTCCCGAGTGGACTGCAATTGAAGATATACCGTGGCTTTTTCAGCTTCTCCCTCGAGAGGCGCCAGTTGCATCTGTAGCTCGGCTTCAATATCTGAGACCCGACGTAAATTAGCGTGAACTTCGTCCAGTCTGGATTCGGTTTCTTTCTTGCGCAGCTTGTACCGCGATATCCCGGCAGCCTCTTCGAAGATCCCCCTGCGTTGCCGCGGGTCGGCATTAAGGATTTCCTCAATACGGCCCTGACCCACAAAAGAATAGGAATCCTTGCCCACACCGGTATCGAGGAAGAGCTCCGTGATGTCCCGCAGGCGGCAAGCCTTGCGATTGATCAGGTACTCGCCTTCTCCAGACCTATATGCTCGACGCGTTATTACCACTTCACTGTATTCAAGGGGCAAACGCTTTTCGTCATTATCAAACACCAGGCTGACTTCCGCGTAACTGACACCCTTGCGTCTGGCAGTTCCGCTGAAAATAATGTCGTCCATGCGTTGCCCGCGCAAAATGCGCGCACTCTGCTCTCCGAGCACCCATTTGACAGCTTCGGCCAAGTTGCTCTTTCCGCTTCCGTTGGGTCCGACCACGGCCGTAAGCCCGGCTCCCAGATCAATCTCCGTTTTATCCGCAAACGACTTGAAGCCATGAATTTCAATGCGCTTTATCCTCACTGCCATCCCTCCACACAGCTATAATTGTAGCATTAAGGGTAAACGCACGCACCAAAAAAACCGCCGAAGCGGCTTTAATGGTTCCTAAGGATGCGCAGCGCCATCCTGGCTGCCGCCTGCTCGGCCCTCTTCTTGCTACTGCCTTCTCCTTCGCCCATGGCTTTACCGGATACTGAAACCTGGACGCGAAACCACCGTTTGTGGTCTGGCCCCGTCTGCTCCAGAAGAAGGTATTCCACGGCTTCCGGCGCAAACTCCTGCAGCGCGCTTTTCGGGTCCGGATCTGCCCAGTCCTCATCAGATCGCTCCAGCACATCGGAATACAGGCGAGTGAACAGTCGGGAAGCGGCCTCCAGACCCAGTTCCAGATATGTCGCCCCCAGAAGCGCTTCCACTGCACCTGCCAGGATACTGGGCCGGGCACGATCCCCCCCTGCTGTGGCGCTCTTACCGAGCAGGAGATACTTAGGCAAATCGATGGAGGTGGCAATTTCGGCCAGAGTATCCTCGCAAACCAGACTGGCCCGCAAACGGCTTAACTGACCTTCGCGAAAGGATTTATACCTGTCAAACAGATAACGGCTGCAAAGAACTGAGAGCACGGCATCGCCAAGAAACTCAAGGCGTTCGTTGTCCGTAGCGTCGGGTCGGTCATTGACATACGAGGAATGGGTCAGAGCCTCCCTGAGCAGATCGGAAGGCAGCCGGTCAAGCTGCAATAGCTCCACCAGATGCATCATATCCGCGCCACGCTTCACTTCTGGTGACCTGCAATATAAGTGACAGCGTCCTGCACGGTGACAATATTAGCGACTTCGTCATCCTCCAGCAAGATGTCAAACTCCGCCTCCAGGGCCATGGCAATCTCGACCAGATTTATAGAGTCCGCACCCAGGTCAGCTCGAAAGCGCGACTCCAGACTAATCTCCTCCGCACTTATCTTTAACACGGCTACTGTCGCCTGTCGGACACGTTCCAGAATATCCTGCAAAATAATCCCTCCTATTTTATGGGAGCAATTATGGCGCCCAATGCCCCCGGACCAACGTGGACTCCTATTACTGGTCCAATCTCATTGTAAATGACGCTCTTGACATCATATACTTTGCCGATCATATCTGCTAAAACCCGCGCCTCTTCCGGTGCATTGCCATGCACTATGCCCAGGCGCACGGCACTGCCAGCCGGCACAAACTCCTGTCCTGCTTCAACCATGGCAGACAGTACTTTGCTCATTTTGCCGCGAACTTTGGCGTGGGGTGCCACCTGGCCGTCTTGAACCTTGAGGATTGGATGCACGTTGAGGAGAGATCCCAGCAAGGCACTGGCCTTGCCGATACGGCCGTTGCGCTGCAACCACTCCAGGGTTTCCACGGTCAGCAGGAGTATTTGCTCTTCGCACACAGATTTGACTGCGGACAGAATAGCCTCCTGATTCAGGCCAGCATTTCGTGCTTCCGCGCCTGCAATGGCGGCAAGTCCGCATCCCAAAGACGCGGTGCGGCTGTCTACCACTGTAATATCAGCTTGGGGCAGCATATCCCTGGCCATCTTTGCCGATTGATGCGTTCCGGAAAGGCCGGAAGAAATATGCACAGATATGATGGAGTCATATTCTTTGAGAACCTGTTCGTAGAACTCAACGAACTCTCCGGGAGAAGGCTGTGACGTGCTCGGGTGCACTGAGCTCGCGGGTAACATCTCAAAGAAAGCTTTGCTGGTGATGTCCACGCCGTCCTTATAAGTCTTCTCACCGAAGATAACGTTAAGGGGAATCACCTGAATGTTAAGTTCCTCTTTCAGGCTCACAGGGATGTCGGCGGTACTGTCTGTGACGATGGCAATTCGGGTCAAAAAAATCACTCCTTACATATTTTTGCTCGCGGCTGACGCCTCTATGGCTCGCACCACGTCCTGTTCAACAAATTTCTGCGCCTGGTAGATGCCATTCTTTATGGCCCGGGCATTTGAGGAACCGTGGCATTTAACCAGAATGCCTTTAAGGCCCAGAAGAGGAGCGCCTCCATACTCTGAATAGTCAAGGCTATCCCTAAAGTCACGCAAAGCCGGCTTCAGCAGTAACGCTCCCACCTTGCTGCGGGAGTCGCGGGTAAAGCTCTTTCTCATCATGCTGAAGAGAGAAAGTGACATGCCCTCCATGAACTTTAGCACAACATTACCGGTAAACCCATCGCAGACAACCACGTCGACGGTCCCCCGAATGAGATCTCGGGCCTCGAGGTTGCCCACGAAATTGATATCGGCCGCAGCCAGAAGGCTATAAGCTTCCTTCGTTGCCTGGTTCCCCTTCCCGGGTTCGGCGCCTACGTTGAGGAGGGCCACCTTTGGATTCTCGCGCCCCAGTACCCTCTCGGCGTATAGCGAACCCATAACACCGTATTGCAGAAGGTGATGGGGTTTGGCGTCCATATTCGCGCCTACGTCCAGCACGACCACTCCCCTGCCATTTTCTGTCGGGAATAGGGGGGCTAATGCCGGCCTCTCAATTCCGTCTATTCGCCCAGCTACGAACATGCCCGCGGCCATAAATGCTCCTGTGTTTCCCGCTGTGACCAGGGCCTCAACGGTTCCATCCTTTATCATCTGGCACCCTACTACCAGTGGAGACTGGCGTTTGCGGCGTATCGACATTACCGGCTCCTCATCACTGGTGATCAGCTCCGGGGCGTGGACCACCGAGACCATTTCTCGTTCTTTGGGTGATAGAGATTGCTCAATCTTTTCCAGGTCACCTAGCAAGGTAATGGCAAGGCCCCTTTCGCGGACCGCATCCAGAGCTCCCTGCAGAACAGCCTCCGGTGCAAAATCGCCACCTGTGGTATCGAGCGCAATACGCATTGGTCACCCTCCCCTGGAAGTTTGGTTAACACTTAATACCAAGTATAGCTGGCAAGGCAGGAGAGGGCAACCATAGCCAATGTGCACACTTTTGAGCACATTATCTAATTCTACTCACCTACCCTGAATCCTGCCGTGGAGAAAAAATAGTCGCTCCTTAAGGGGCGACTCAACCGGCATAATCACAGACACAAAAAAAGGACGGAATGCTCCGTCCTTAGTTAACCGCAATAACCGCCTTATTCTTGTAATACCCACAAGCTGTACAGGCACGATGCGGCAGCTTTGCCTCATGACACTGGGGGCACAAAACCACACCAGGGGAGGTCAACTTCCAATTGGCACGACGCTTATCGCGACGGGCCTTAGATGTTTTTCTTTTCGGAACCGCCATTTTCTACACCTCCTTTGTTATGAAGCAAGCGCCCAAGAACCGCCAGACGCGGGTCAACATCCGGCTCGGCGCACACGCAATCCCGCTCGTTCAGGTTTACACCACAGTTGGGGCAAAGCCCCCGACAATTCGATTGGCAAAGCACGCGCAAAGGTATTTCTTCAACCAGGGCCTGTTTGACATACTCGGCTAGATCCAGGGTGTCTCCATCATCCAGAAGAAACCCTGACTCGGAAATGTCCTCAAGTTCTTCCGAACCTTCCCCTGAAATTAGCCATTCGTCAGAGAGCTCCGTGGAGACCGTAAAGTCAGCCACAGACAGACATCGGGCACATTCGGTGGAGAATACTCCGCTAACCTTCCCCCGCAGAGAAAGAGACCGTCCGTCGGAGCTCAGGCTCAGAGTTGCCAGAGGATACTCCTTGACTTCGTAGTCGTTTCCCAGCACTTCCAGCGACTCCAGCGACACCGAAAAGGCAAGACTTCGTTCGCCTTTTCGGTCTCGCAACTCACTCAATGAGAGCAACATGCCAATCACCTCATAGATTATACACAGGCCCCGAAACACTGTCAATTAATTGGTCCTTCAGGCCCTGCCTGTGACGCAACAAAGCGTCTACACTTCCAGACTGGAGACTATCTCCTGCGTATCTCTGGCAATAACCAGTTCTTCGTTGGTAGGGATGAGTAGCACTCTCACCGCTGCGTTGTCTGCGCTGACGTCAACTTCCTTGCCGCGGACCTTATTTCGAGAGGAGTCCACTTCCACGCCCATGAAGCCGAGAGGTCGGCACACTTCTTCGCGAACTTCTGGCGAATTCTCCCCCAGACCCGCCGTAAACACAATGGCGTCGACCCGCCCAAGGGCGGCTGCATATGCTCCGACGTACTTGCGAACGCGATAGTAATACATTTCCAGAGCCAATTGAGCCTCATCATTACCCGCATGCGCTGCTTCTTCCAGGACTCGGAAATCACTGCTGACCTGAGAAATACCCGCTACCCCGCACTGCTTGTTGAGGAAACTGCTGGTCTGTTCTGAGGTCCAACCCTCTTTCTCCATGAGAAAGGGCACTATAGCCGGGTCAATGTCACCGGAACGGGTTCCCATTATCAGTCCCTCAAGAGGGGTAAAACCCATGCTGGTGTCCA
>DDWC01000026.1 GCA_002345475.1 Firmicutes bacterium UBA2296 | reverse complement strand
GGCATGTTAATGTCCATGAGAACCACATCGGGCTTCAGCTCTGCTACCCGTTCCGCCGCTTCCTGGCCGTTGCTGGCATCACCCACTACCGCCAATCCTATACTCAGGTTCAGCAACCGACGCACGCTCTGACGTGTATCGGGGGCATCGTCTGCTATCAAAACGCTTATAATCTTCTCCTGCATGCTACCTCCCCCTTTCTAGCGCGGTCCTTCCAGCTCCCGGGCCGTAATTCCGCCGGTAGTTACTGTTCTGTTGTCCGCAGCCGGCCGCAGCGCCAGCCTGATCTTGCCGTAATCCTCGGCCCAAACCAGCTTTTCTGCCTGTTCCGGTGTCACCGCCAGGGTGATTGTCTCTGATCCGATTATTCCGGCAGTCCCTGGGCGTATTTCCTGCCCCACCGCCAGCACAGCCACTTTCTCCAGGATGATGTGAGAATACTGTTCTCTGACTTCTTTGTTTTCGGGATCAAACTTGTCCGGCACCGGCAGGTCGAAGGAAGCAATTACATCCACGAAGTCTCCCGGTCGGAGAAAATAGCTGACGGCAACGCGCAGACTGGCCGTCACGCTCACGGCACGATAACCGTCCGGTATCTGGTAGGCCAGGCCCGATTTGTCCGCCGACGAGAATATCCGGGCCATAAGTACCTGCTCGCCCGAGATTAAGGGTTGCACTGTCATCTTGCCCACCAGCTGGTCCTTGGATAGGGCCGCTCCGGGATGTCTGGACCCCGTGGCTACCTGAACTACAGAAAGCATCTCCGAGGTCAGCATAGTGCGGGCCGGAATATCCCGCGCCGCCACCACTACCTCATCATAAGTCCCCTCGGCCGCAGCCCTCTCGAGCCCGGTGAGAAACCGCTGTGCCACAAACCCTGTTAACACCGTCAGCAGAAGGGCTAAGAGAAGAATTTTCTTATTGGTCTTTTGCATCGTGAGCCCCCCTAATTGCTGAGTTTGACCGTCTTTACTCCGTAATCGCCGGAGGGGCCAACCTCTCCCTGCACGTTGTACTCAATGAACCGTCCGCGGACGAAGGCGTCCCCCAGGTATTCCTCCATAAAGAAACTGGCGAATCCCAGTACCGTCACTTCACCGCGACCGTTGGGTAATCCGTTAATAATTGGAACCAGAAGTATTCTCGTGCAACCGACCCGATGATCATCGAAGACACAGCCATGGCTGCATTCGTTGAGAAGCCAGTTGATGGCCTCCGTGGTGGGACCGCTGATATTACCGGGCTCAGTGGGTAGAAGATCATTTACCCGCACCATGGTGTTGTACCCATACTTTAGATTATCGCGATAGTTGGACGACCCGGTGCCCCCCAGGGCCAAGGCGCCGTAGTTGCCTGTATCACCGCTGGCGCCAACCTTGAGGTCGTACTGGGCTCCTATTACAAAGTCCTGCCAGATGACACCCAGCGGCGCCAGACCGCTTACGCCGGACACTGAGTAGGAACCTGCAGTGGCAGTGGCCGAAACCGGCGCGCTTTCAAAACCAAGCACTTTAGCCAGACCAAAGAACACTGTGCGCACCGCTGAGGCTGTAACTGTACCCGCAGTTGAATCAATCGTTACGGTAAGTTCGGCGGGATTAACACCGTTCTGCTGTGCTACGCTGAACGCCAGCTGCTCGGCGGCGGTCACCCCCTGCACCAGAGTTCTGGCACCGGCCAGGGCAGCGGCGTCTACCGCCGTCTGAAGTTTGGCCGATTCGAAGTACAGTTGCCCTCCGTCGATGACCATGGCACCCATGCCCAGAACGCCCACCATGGCAAAAAGCACTATCAGAAGTACTGATCCACGTCTGTTGGATAGTAGTTTACTCATTCTAAAATCATCACCGCCTTGCCGTTAATGGTGAAAGGATTCGGCATAAATGACCTCATAATGGGAGTCAGAATGGAAAGGTTGTAGCTGACCACCACCGTGACGCTGTTGCCTGGGTATCGCTGAAACTGTGTCGGAGTGATGGAAACGTTCAGCTGAGTAACGTCGAGACTACCGGCAGAATCCCTGGCCGTCTGTATTACCATTGTGTCGCTGACCCCTACCGCCGCCTGGCGCACCGCTGTGCGCGCGGCGTTGGTAACTGTGAGATAACCGTGAAAAACACGTCCAAAATCTATGATGCCCATGAGAACCATAAGCAATATGGGCAAGACCAGTGCTATTTCCACCAGCGCCTGCCCGCCTTGTTTTCTTCGTCGCTTCACCATGGCAGCACCCCCAAATCCGCCAGCAGCACGCCGATGGCGATGGCCGGGGCATAGGCCATGGTCAGGGTTGAACGGTAGCTTTGCGTCACCGCACCGTAAACCGAAAGGCTGAGCTCTCGTTTCATTGACATTTGCACCACGGCGATTACCCCGCCGGCTAAAGCGCCGAGCAAAGTCGCTCGCCAGATAAAGGAGAACCCCCGCAACGCGCCGAGCGCCGCCAGCAGTTTAACATCGCCTGCGCCAAATTTGCCGAAGGCAAAGAGAGGAAGAAGAATGACCAGACCGGTGGCAAAGCCCAGCACCGACATGGAAAGACCTGCCGCCCCCGGCATAACCGACTGCAGCACAAGCCCTGCTGCGGCTCCGCACACCACAATTGCATTGGGGATTCTTCTTTCCCGGATGTCGAAGTACAGGGCTACTGCCAGAACCGTGTATGTTGCCAGCTGGATCATTCTTTTCACCTCGCGTCATTACGAATCACAAAACAAAAAACATAAAGCAAAAAGTCAAGAGGTTGTCGTGAGACGTCGGTCGATGCCTCTTAAAAAAATGGGCCCTACTTGTTGACCCAAGCAGGGCACGCTCACATAATCTCTCTATAGCTTGTGCTACCCGCGGGCCTGATGAACTACCTCTCTATGGCAACTGAGTGCGAAGGTTATCAAACCATTCTGATATTGCTGTTCCAAACAGTCCGATAGCCATGATTGCGGCAAGAGCAATACCGCCAATAATCAGTGCGTACTCGGTCATACCTTGTCCACTTTCTTCGGTCCACAGTCTTTTAATCAAATTCATTACTGTCACCTCCTTAAATTTCTTAGTCGAATTTTTCTTTCTGTCTACATTGTACGGACCGGTGTGAAGCGGCGCATGATACTGTGGTCCGAATTATGCGCATGCGCAGTCCCATTGTTTTCAGACAATTATAGGTCTGTGGTCCCAGTGCATGTTTTGGGGCAGCAAAAAGGGGCCCGAAGGCCCTTTCTTCTTGTCGCTTGTCACTTGTCGCTTGTGGCTAGTCGTTTGTGGCATGTCACTTGTCGCTTGTCGCATGTGGGTTACTGGGACAATCCTGTATTATTGATCATTAATCATTAGGAGTGACATCTATAGCGTAAGTCCGTGATTGATTGCATCCATACTTCTACTTTAAGCTCTCGACTTTCCACACATTTCCTCCAGGAACCAGGGACAAGGCACCAGGAACGCCCCACTCCACTTTCCACTTTCCACTTTTCGCCTTCTGCCCTCTGCCTTCTGCGTGGCAAAAACGCTCCCCTGGCGGCTGGCGGCTGGAGCCTGGCGGCTGGAGCCTGACGGCTGGAGCCTGACGGCTCCCCTAGATCCCAACTATCTTCCTCTTCACCGCCTGAACCACGGCCTGGGTGCGGTCAGAGACGTCGAGCTTGCGAAAAATGCTGGTAACGTGATTCTTAACCGTCTTTTCGCTGACAAAGAGCCGTTCGGCTATCTCGCGGTTGCCTATACCCTCGGCCATCAGTTCAAGAACTTCCTGCTCTCTGGCGGAAAGCGGATTATCGCTGGCGGGATGTGCTTCATGCGTCCTTCCTGTGTTCAGCTCGGCGATGAGTTTTACAGTGAGCCCGGGGGACACCACCGATTCCCCGGCCTGAACCAGCTTGATGGCCTCAATGAGCCGATCGGGCTCGATGTCCTTGAGGACATATCCAGCGGCACCCGCCTTGATCACCTCCAGCAGGTATTCCCGGTCTTCGTGAATTGTGAGAACCAGAACGGCAATGCGGGGAAACTGGGCCTTGATGGCCCGGGTAGCCTCAACCCCGTTCATGCCCGGCATGTTAATATCCATTAGCACCACTTCGGGATTATGCACACCGGCCAGCCGCACCGCCTCCACCCCATCGCCGGCCTCGGCAACGACCTCGATTTCTCCGTCAAATTCCAGTATGCGCCGCAGTCCTTCCCGGAGCAGTTTGTGGTCGTCAGCTAATAATACCTGTATTGGCACGGGCGTCATCCTCCTTAAGCGGAATGGTTACGGTTATCTGCGCGCCGTCTCCCGGCGCCGACTTCACCTGCCACTGGGCCGCCAGCAACTCGGCGCGCTCGCGCATGCTGAGCAGGCCAAAGTTGGTGCCGCGCCGATTCATGGCTTCTTCAAGATCAAATCCCACGCCGTCATCCTCTACGGTAAGTATTAAAGAGTCCTGGCCAAACTCCACACGGACGGTGACCTGGGTGGCTCTGGCGTGTTTGATTACGTTGTTGAGGGCTTCCTGCACAATACGGAAAGCTCCCACTTCAATGTGCGACGGCAGTCGGCGCTCTATGCCCAGGACCGAATAATCTATAAAGATGTCCTCGCGCTCTTTCATATCGTTGACGTAGCGGCGCAAGGTGGGCTGCAACCCCAGATCGTCCAGCGTCATGGGGCGCAGATCGTAAATAACCTTGCGTATGTCCTGGAGACTGCGCCGCACCACGTCCTTCAACCCGCGAAGTTCGCGACGCGCTGAGTTGATGTCCGTATCCAGGAGGCGTTCCGCCAGTTCCACCCGCAAGACCACGTTGGCCAGGGTCTGGGCCGGACCGTCGTGTATATCTCTGGCCACGCGGCGGCGCTCTTCTTCCTGGGCGTTGATAATACGCACGCTCAGGTACTGCCTCTGCTGCATGTCATCCAGCTGGCCACTGAAGTTGCGGATGTCGCCGCTGAGCATAGTCATGGCCAGGCCCACCTGAGACACAAATTCATCGGCCTTCTGCACGGTGCTGCGCAGGTTTGTCAGGGCCGCTTCCACCACGGCCAGTTGCGCCTTGATGTTCTCTTCTCTTTCTCTAAGAACCTCGAGCTCAACCTGAGCGTCCTGCGCCCTTTCGTAAGCCGCTTCTATTTCTGTTTCGCTGTACTGCATTCTGCTGCCGGTGACCTCGGCCAAGCTTATGCGCGCCGCCGTGAACTGCTGCTCCTTTTCGGCCATCTGGTCCAGCACCCTGGCCAGATAGCCGCTGAGGACCTCCACCTGCTGTTCCAGACGGGCTCGCTCATTGCGGGCGTCGTCGGCAATGTCAAATATCTGACTCTTGCCCTGTTCTATGGCGCTTACCGTATCACCGAGTATTCTATCGAGGAGCCGCACGTTCTTCATGTCCAACCACTCCTTCAGTCAGACTATTCGCCAATCCTGATTACTCTCCTTCATATTGTCACAAATTGATTATGTTATCCTCTGCTCCTCGCCTTGACCCCGCTGTAATATTTCTATAGACTAAGGTTCAGCGCGAAAAAGACGAGGTGGCAATCATTGCAAAAGGCAAAAACGCGCAACAAGGCACTTCCATTTGACGGCCCTTTCTTCTATGGCTGGGTGGTAGTTTTCATTGCCGCCATGGGGGTATTTTTTTCAGGCCCAGGACAAACCTATTCTGTTTCTGTGTTTATAGACCATTACATAAACGAGTTTGGCTGGAGCCGCTCCTTTGTTTCCAGCATGTATTCCATGGGGACTCTGGCCGCTGGCTTTCTGCTGCCCTTTGTGGGCAGGCTGGTTGACCGCAAGGGTCATCGCATAATGAACACCGCCATTGCCCTGATCTTCGGCGGTGCCTGTCTGTGGATGAGTTTTGTGGGCAACCCGATTATGCTCTTTGTGGGCTTCTTTCTCATACGAATGTGGGGTCAGGGTTCAATGTCCCTGGGCGCCGTGACCCTGGTGCCACAGTGGTTCGTCACCCGCCGCGGCAGGGCTCTCAGTTTCATGGCCCTCGGGGGCGCCTTGAGTTCAGCCATGCTACCCCCTTTCAACACCTGGCTGAACTACACCTTTGGCTGGCGCGTCGGCTGGCGTTTCTGGGTTGCTGCGCTCTGGCTGGTGATGGCCCCTCTGACCTATTTTCTGGTGCGCAACAAGCCTGAAGATGTGGGACTGCTACCTGACGGTGAAAGGGTACCCCACGCCGATGACCCGATAGAAGATAAACCCACCGACCTTGACGATTCCTGGACGGCGGCCGAAGCCATGAAGACCCGCAGTTTCTGGCTATTGCTTTTTTGCACCATGATCCCTTCAGCCGTGGGTACCGGGATGATCTTTCACCAGGTATCCATCATGAACGAAGCCGGCATATCTCCACAGGCAGCAGCCTTTGTAATGAGCCTCATGGCCATTGTGCAGTTACCCTTCAGTTTTGTGGCCGGTTACATTGCCGATCGAGTGCCGATCCGCTTTGTTGTAGCCGGCAACTTTCTGATCCAGATAGCCATAATAGCCGTCTTGCTCAACACCCGCTCTATGCCCATGGCCATCTTTTATGCCTGTATGCGGGGAGTAGCTGCGGCATTTGAGTCCATACAGGGCGGAGTTATCTGGCCCAGTTACTTCGGCCGCACACATCTGGGCAGCATTCGCAGCGTGGCCATGACGGCCAGCGTCATAGGCTCGGCCTTTGGTCCCCTGCCCTTTGGTTTTGGCTACGATCTGTTTGGCGGGTATCGCGAAGTACTACTTATCGCCATGCTCTTCCCGGCACTGGGCGCGGTGGCTGCCATGATGTCGCCACCGCCCAAAAAAACGCAGGTTACAGCGTAAACGCTGGTAATCGAGTAGGAGGTCACCCATTAG
>DDWC01000217.1 GCA_002345475.1 Firmicutes bacterium UBA2296 | reverse complement strand
TCTTGGTCTGGCCTTCGAACTGCGGGCTGTATAACTTCACACTTATTACGGCTGTGAGGCCTTCCCGGATATCTTCGCCACTGAGGTTGGCCTTATTGTCCTTAATTACGTTATTTTTGCGACCGTAATCATTTAGCCCCCGGGTCAAGGCAATTTTAAACCCGGCTTCATGTGTGCCGCCTTCGATTGTCCTTATGTTATTGGCAAAGGAGTAGATGTTTTCCGCGTAGCCGTCGTTATACTGGAGGGCAACTTCTACAATATTGCCGTCACGTTCTGCCGAGAAGTATATGGGTTCCTTGTGCAGGACATCCTTGTTCTTATTGAGATATGAGACAAAGGATTTGATACCACCGTCGTAGTGAAACTCCTCAGTCTCACCGTCGCGCTTGTCGGTCAACTTGATGCGCAAGCCCTTGTTAAGAAATGCCAGTTCACGCAGGCGAAGGGCCATAGTGTCGTAGCTGAATGTGACATCTTCAAATATGTCCGGGTCAGGCAGAAAATGTACAAAAGTACCTGTCTTGTTGCTCTTTCCCACCTCGGTTAGCTCGTCCACGACCTCGCCTCTGGCAAAGGACATGCAGTAAAGGCCGCCCTTTTGCTCCACCTGAAGTTTCAGCCAGACAGAGAGAGCATTAACAACCGAAGCACCTACTCCATGCAGGCCTCCGGACACCTTGTAACCACTTCCACCAAACTTACCGCCGGCATGCAACACAGTATAGGCTACCTCTGCTGCCGGTCTACCTGTGTGATGCATTCCTACTGGTATGCCTCTGCCGTCGTCAGCCACGCTGACGCTGCCGTCCTCGTGGATGACAACATCGATGTTCTCACAAAAACCGGCCAGGGCTTCGTCGACGGCGTTGTCAACGATCTCCCAGACCAGTTGGTGTAAACCGCGGCCACTTGTTGAACCGATGTACATGCTGGGCCTGCGTCTTACAGCTTCAAGCCCTTCAAGTACCTGAATTTGTGTTTCGTCATAAATACCGTTGTTCTTATCCGGCACCCCACTACCTCCTCATCCGTCATACGACGGTCCACCTTGTGGCACTACTACTATTATACATCAAAGAAGATTTTATTCATGCGACTCCAGCAAAAGACCGTGATATGTCACGGTCCTATGTGCCAGGTTTATGGATTACTTCAAACGGCAGATCGCCGCTTTGCCAACGCCTGCGCAGGGCGGTGACGGATATGTTCGACAGGTACACGGTATCGTCCCGCATCAGGATAAAGGACTTGGCTTCGCCTGGTTTGCCCGTTGCCCGAAACACGCCTACAATCTCTCTTAGGGGCACTATGACTTCGCCGCCGATATGCAAATACATCACATCACCCGCCCCTGCTCAACAACAAATCGCTTCATCGGGTTACCGGTTCCCTGCATCAGGTTCAGATCAGTGTCCCGCGTGCCGGTGACAAATGACTGAACCTCACCCGAAATGACTCCTACCAGCGCTTCCTTGCGTATTTCATCCAGCTCGGAAAACACATCGTCAAGCAGCAGCACTGGGGCTTCTCCTGTGGCATGCTGCAAATAACTCAGCTCTGCCAGTTTCAGAGCCAGTACAGCAGTTCGTTGTTGTCCTTGCGATGCGTAGAGAGAAGCCTGGCGTCCATCAATTAAGAATAATATGTCGTCCCGATGGGGACCCAGAGATGTTGTGCCCCGCACTATTTCGCCGGGCCGGAGTGTCTCCAGACGTCTGAGTAGAGATATCTCGTCCATACCTGCGAGAGATTCGCTGTATTTCACGGTGAGATTTTCTCTACCGGATATCCGTTGGGCAAAGGCTTGAAACTGGGGGGCGAAATCCTCCATCATCTGCCTGCGGATATTCGAAATAGACACGGCGAGTTTGGCGTATTGCTCGTCCCAGGAGCACAGGACATCCTCGGCAAAACGCCTGCTCTGAATAAGACGCAGACAGTCGTTGCGTTGGGCCATTACCTTGTTGTACTGCTGCAGTTCCCCGACATATCCTCTGCGCAATTGGCTGAGGAAGATGTCCAGGAAACGTCTTCTTCCACCCGGGCTTCCCTTTACCAGTTCCAGATCCTCGGGCGAGAAAAGAACTACGTTCAGGACGCCTATCAACTCACTCAACCTGGCCAAAGGGACCCCGGAAAGTTTGGCTATCTTCTGACGACGTTCCAGGGAATAACCTACTTCTATTCTTTCTGTGTGGTTCTTCTTGTTAACCTTGCATCCCACATAGTAGAACTGCTCCCCAAAACGCACCAGGTCCTTGTCCTGATTAGTCCGATGCGACCTGGTGGTCGAAAGCAGGAACAATGCCTCCAGTAGATTGGTCTTACCCTCTCCATTGTCCCCCAATATGAGGTTAAGGTGCGGGGAGAAATCTACTCGTTGTTGTGTGTAGTTGCGAAAGTCCTGCAAAATAGCACTTTCAATCCACATTTCACTCTACGACAAAGGTTTTTCCGTCTACCTCAACCATGTCTCCCTGCTTCAGTTTCTTCCCCCTGCGACGCTCGGGCTCACCATTTACCTTTACATCGGCCACCTGCAGCAGCATCTTAGCTTCGCCGCCTGAGCTCACTATGTTGCGGTACTTAAGAAACTGACCCAACGTAATATCCTTTATCATAAAGTAATCCTCCTGTCAGGAAAGCCTAACCGGCATAGCCAGGCTCCAATAGTTTGCCTGGCCCGCACACACTCCAATACAAGGGCCTAAACTTCCCGTAAATTTGAGATGAATGTCTCCCGCTTCGACTGACTTGAGCACCTCCGAAAGAACCTTGATATTAAAGAGAATCTCCAGACGTTCGCCAGTTATTTCAACGGGCCACTCCTCAAAATGGCTGCCATACTCCGCGGACTGGGCACTGACCGCCATAACCCCCTCTTTGAAGTTTATGCGCACTGTGCCGGAATGGCCATCCTTTGCCACCACCGCGGCTCTTTCTAATGCTTCAAGCAATACTTTGGGCTTAAAAACCGCTTCTGTTACGAATTTGCTTGGCAAATACTGATCCACGTTTATGTAGTTTCCTTCAAGTAGCCTTGAAATAAGTGTCAGCTCACGAAACTTCACCATGACATGGTTGCGTCCCAGAGCTACTTCTGCGTTTTCTTCCTCATCGTCCAGAAGCCTGATAAGTTCATTCGTGGTTCTTCCGGGTAAAACTACACGGAATTCTTCCTCGGCTGATACAACCTCCTCCTTGCGTGACGCCACCTTGAACCCATCAGCGGCCACCATGCGAAGAGAACCAGCCTTACTCTCCCATAACATACCCGTTAATATGGGTCTCATATCATCGTGGGACAAGGCGAAGCTTACTTGACGCATCATCCCTTTGAGCAACGCGCCGGATATCTGGAAACGAGAATAGTCCTCTATGTCGGGCAACTCAGGGAAGTTCACTGAGGACATGCCCAACAAGTCTATGGATGTGGATACTGAACTAATGGATAATACCTGCCGGCCTTCGGGAATGTGTAACTCGATGTCCCCCGCGGGAAATCTTCTCACAGCTTCGCCAAACAGCCTGCCCGGCACAACTATGGAACCTGACTCCGCCACTTCGGCGGCAATGTTGCAGTCTATGGCCAGCTCCTGATCGTTGGCGGTTATGGCGAGGCGGTTCTCTTCAGCCGTCAAACGGATCCCAGATGATGGGCCTGTGACTTTTCCGGAGATGATTCTGCCGACAGTATTAGCAGCATAAACAAGATCTGCACTACTCAGAACAAGACGCATTTTTCTCCCTCCGAATCTTCATGTAGTTTTCGTACCATGTATGACAATTAGTGAAAAGAACTCGTATTAGTTCGTGGTAATAGGTGTGAATATGTGGGTAAACCGGTTAGGGCCACATCCTTCATGGGTATTACCTCTTGATAACATCTGTAACAGTCATGTATAACCTTCCACTCTTGTCCACAGCTAAGCCTTGATTTTTTCCTCCAGCTCTTTTAATGTGCGAGCAAGGCTGGGTGATTCCAGTAACTCCTGCTCGATTTTGTCGCAAGCATGTATCACCGTTGTATGGTCGCGGCCTCCAAACTCTTCTCCTATTTTGGGAAGGGAGGAGTCCGTGTGTTTTCGCGCCAGATACATAGCTATCTGCCTGGGGTAAGATATAGTCCTGGTCCTTTTCTTGGCGCTGAAGTCTTCGATACGGAGCCCAAAATGGGCGGCCGTTACCTTCTGTATGTCCCCTATGGTCACTATTTTGTCACGGTCCTGAGGGAAAAGCCCTTTGAGAACTTCATCCACAAGCTCCCGACTTACCGACCTCCTGGAGAAAGAGGCATAGGCCATGATGCGAATCAGAGCCCCCTCTAGTTCGCGGATGTTGCTGTTGACTCTGTCTGCAATATATGAAGTGATTTCGTGGGGCAGGGCGAAGTTCTCGGCTAACGCCTTCTGACGCAGGATGGCCACTCGTGTTTCGAAGTCTGGCGCCTGGATGTCTGTAATCAGGCCCCACTCAAAGCGCGAGCGCAGGC
>DDWC01000233.1 GCA_002345475.1 Firmicutes bacterium UBA2296 | reverse complement strand
CAGGAAATAGCCCGCATGCAGGTGTAGGAGAGTGATATAAGCATGGAAAACAGAGGTGTGCAACGACTTAGCACCTGGTGGAAGGGACTCACCCCAAAGCGTCGCAACCTGTGGTTGGTGACTGCAACTGCCATGGTGATTGCAGTGGCATCGGGCGCGTTTTACGCCACACGAGTACAATATGTCACCCTGTTTTCGGGGCTTGAGGCGCAGCAGGCCAACGCCATCGTTGAAGCGTTGCAGGCGGAAAGGGTGGATTACCGCCTGGCCGACAGCGGCCGCTCTGTTCTGGTACCCAAGGGGCAGGTGCACGAGCTGAAAATCCGCATAGCCGGAGAAGGACTTTACAACACAGGCGTAGGTTTTGAACTTTTCGACAGGACTAATATAGGCCTCACGGATTTTGAGCGACGGCTCAATTACCAGAGGGCCCTGGAGGAGGAGCTCCGGCGGACCATAGTGTATTTCCCGGAAATTGAACAGGCTCGGGTGCACGTGGTTATGCCGGAACAAAGTGTTTTTGTGCAGAACACACAGCCGGCCACCGCCTCGGTCACAGTTAAGACAGGGGCCTTCAGCACACTGAGCCCGGAGCAAGTCAAAGGAATCATCTACCTGGTGACCCTCAGTGTTCCCAACTTGAAACCGGAGAATGTGGCGGTTATAGATGTGAGCGGGCGCATACTGAGCGACGGACTGTCCATGGGCAGCGACAGTAGTCCGATGTCGGCGCGGCAAACGGAGCAGAAGAGAGCTTTCGAGCAGGAGCTGGAAAAAAAGGTGACAGCTATGCTGGAACGTGTCTACGGTCCGGGCAAGGCGGTGGTGCTGGTCAGCGCCGAGCTGAACTTCGACCAGGAGACGGTAACCCGCATCATATATGACCAGGAGGGCCAGGTGGTGCGCAGTGAGCAGATCCGCGAGGAAAACTACGCGGGCACGTCAGCGCAAAACGGCGGTATTCCGGGAACCGGGAGCAATATCCCCACCTATCCGGTGCAGTCTAATGGCGGGGCCGACAGCAGCAGTTACAGCACCACCGACCGGGTGACCAACTATGAGATTAACTCGACCCACAGCACGGTGGTCACCGCTCCCGGCGGCGTGGTGAGCATCTCCACCGCGGTGACAGTAGACGCCAGCCTGTCCGCGGAGGAAAAGGCTGAACTCAACGAACTTGTGCAGGCGGCGGTGGGCTACAACAATGTGCGGGGCGATTCATTGATAGTGACATCGTTTAAGTTCAACACGGAGCACATTGACCGCTCCCTGGCCGACATGGACGAATACGTCCGGAGCGAGCGCATGCAGCAATACATACGTTACGGTATGTCAGCCGCGGGGGCTTTGCTGGGAGCCATTATGCTCTTCGTCATCATCTCCAGACTTGCTGCGGCTCTTGGCTCGTCAAGCACCGGGCTGACACCGCAGACGGTGGATCTGGTGCCCTTGCAGCAGGCCATCAAGGAAGTGGCCCAGGCCAGAGAGTCCCAGGAGACAGAATCGGCGCTGCGCAAAGTGAAGGAAATGGCCCGCAATCAGCCGGAGGAAGTGGCTCAGCTGCTCAAGGCCTGGTTTAACGAAGGATAGAGGGGGATTAGAGTGCAAAGAGACAGACGCGCCATCGGGCTCAAAAAGATATCTGCGCTCCTTATTTCCCTCGGACCGGAGTTGTCCGCCAAAGTACTCAAACTGATGTCGGACGAAGAAATCGAGGTCATCACCGCTGAGGTGGCCAACACGAGTCGCGTGGCTCCGGAATTTAAGGCTCAGGTGCTGACCGAGCTGGACGAAATGCGCCAGGCTCAGAACTACATGCTGGAGGGCGGTATCAAGTACGCCAGGGATATGCTGGACAAGGCCCTGGGTGCCGCCAGATCTACCGACATACTGCGTAAGCTGGCGGAGACCTCCGAAGTAAAACCCTTTGCCTTCGCCAAAAAGGTGGGCGCAAAACAGCTGGCTGGTTTCATCAGCGAAGAGCACCCGCAAACCATCGCTCTAATTCTTTCTTACATCGAACCGGAGCAGGGAGCCGCCATACTCTCACTGCTGGAAAACGACACTCGGGCGGATGTGGCCAAACGCATCGCCACCATGGAGAAGGTGTCGCCGGAGGTGCTGGCGGAACTGGAACAGGTGCTGACCAGTCGCTTCTCCAACATCAGCGAGTATGACTTCGCCGCAGCCGGCGGTATCAAGTCCCTGGTGAATATCCTCAACAGGGTAGACAGAGCTACAGAAAAGCTCATCTTCGAGCGTCTGGAGCGGGAGGACCCCAATCTGGCTGAGGAAATACGCAAGCGCCTCTTCGTCTTTGAAGACATTATCATGCTGGACGACAGTGCAATTCAGCGGGTGGTCCGCGAAGTGGACAACAAGGATCTGGCCCTGGCTCTGAAGGGCGCAAACGCGGAAGTTTCCGCTCGCATATACAAGAACATCTCCAAGCGAGCGGCAGAAATGCTGCGGGAGGATATGGAGTTTCTCGGTCCGGTGCGATTGCGAGAGCTGGAAGAAGCGCAGCAACGCATTGTGGGAATTATCCGCAAGCTCGATGAGTCCGGGGAAATCATTATAGCAAGGGGTGGCGACGATGCAATCATCGTATAGAGTGCCGCTCCACACCATACGGCCACAAAGCGAAGTCCTCTCCTCGGGTGACAGGCAGGCCGACGAGATTGAACTGAGGGTGGCTAAGGCCATCAGTCAGCGCTGGCAGGCGGCGCGGGGGGAGCTGGAGCAGGAAAGGCGCACCATGCTGGCGCAGATTGAGGCCGAGAGGGGCAAGGTGCTGGCCGATGCCGAGAAAAGAGGATTGGCCGCGGGCCGGGAACGGGCCCAGATAGAGGCAGAAGACCTCATGGGGAAAGTGCAGGCGGCCTATCAGCGGCTGGAGTCGGACCGCGCCGAGTACATCACCAGCTGTCAGGCGGAGATAAGCAATCTGGCCGTGAACATTGCCCGGGAAATACTCCAGGTCGAACTGCAGTCGTCACCGGAGTCGCTGCTGGAGGTGGCCAGGAGGGCTATTACTGAGCTGGTCAGCAAGAAACGCGTGGTAATCTTCGTGCATCCGGACAACGTAGCCACGGTCTCCTCTTACAGCTATCTGTTGCCGGATCTCCCGGAGGGTGGCGAGGTTTTGGTCCGCCCCGATCCTACCCTTTCTCTGCAGAGTCTTCGGGCGGAAGATGATACCGGAGCGGTGGTAATAGACCTGCCCAGGGAACTGCGGCGGGTAAGGGAAGCCCTGCATGATGACTGAGTTCACTTTCGACTACACCACTGCACTGAGCAAGGTGAGAAGTGGTACCTGGCGACGTTATGTGGGCAAGGTTACCAAGGTCGTGGGTCTGACAGTAGAAGTCAGTGGAGTGCGGGCCTCCATCGGGGAGCTCTGTCTCATTGGCGAAGGCCGTCAGCAGGTTCGCGCCGAGGTAGTGGGCTTTAACGGAGACCGCCTGCACCTCTTTGCCCTGGCCCCTCTGGAGGGCATTTCGGCGGGCAGCAAAGTCTTTGCCCTGCGCCGAAGGCTCAGTGTCAAAGTTGGGTACAGTTTGCTGGGACAGGTCCTGGATGGACTGGGGCGCCCCCTCAGCGGGGAACTGCCGCCGGGTCCCACCAGAGACTGCGCACTGGATCAGGCACCTCCCAGCCCCATGGAGCGCGATCGGGTCAGCGAGACACTGGCCACGGGCATCAAGGCCCTCGATCTCTTTCTCACTATGGGTCACGGTCAGCGCCTGGGCATCTTTGCCGGAAGCGGAGTGGGCAAGAGCACCTTGCTGGGCATGATAGCCCGAGGCAGTAGCGCAGATTTTAACGTCATTGCACTGGTTGGAGAGCGTGGACGAGAAGTCCGGGACTTTCTGGAGAGAGATTTGGGAGAGGAAGGACTGAAGCGTTCCGTTGTGGTGGTAGCCACCTCGGACCAGCCGGCGCTCATGCGGATCAAGGCGGCGCTTACTGCTACAGCCATTGCCGAGTACTTCCGCGATCAGGGCAAGAGTGTGTTGCTGCTTATGGATTCCGTAACTCGCTTTGCCATGGCCCAGCGGGAAGTGGGGCTGGCGGTGGGGGAACCTCCCACCACCAGAGGTTACACGCCCTCAGTCTTTGCCACGTTGCCAAAGTTGCTGGAGAGATCCGGAAACGGAAGAGGCGGCAGCATCACGGCACTTTATACAGTTCTGGTGGAAGGCGACGATATGAACGAACCCATCGCGGATGCGGTGCGAGGCATTCTGGACGGGCACGTGGTTCTGTCCCGACGGCTTGCCGAACGCAATCACTACCCGTCCATAGACATCTTGCAGAGCGTAAGCCGACTGGCCAGCGAGCTTTGCCGCAAGGAACACACCGCGCTCAGCGCAAGAGCACGGAGCATAATGGCCACCTACCGGCAAAACGAGGATCTCATCAGCATCGGCGCTTATGTCAAAGGCAGCAACCCAGGTATAGACGAGGCCATACTCAAGTACCCCCTGCTGATGGAACTACTGGCCCAGAACACTGACGAAAGGTGTAACCTCACGGGCGCCCTGGAGCAACTCAAGAATATAGTGACGAGGTGAAAGCATGCCACACGTTTATCCCTTGGAACAGGTATTGCGTCTGAGGCAACAGCAGGAGAACCAGCGCAAGGAGCAGCTGGCCATGGCTGAAGTGCTGCGCAGAGAGAGGGCCCACGGGCTTGACGCTCTGCTGGACACCATGGAGGAACAAATGGCGGTGGCCTGCTCCCCAGACATGCTAGAACATCGGGATCGCTATATGGACTACCAGTCGCAGAGGATTGAGGCCGCCAGGCAGACGCTGCAGAGGGCAACAGAATCCTGTTCCTTGGCTCAGGCGGAGTTGACGGCGGCAGCTCTGGAGAAGAAGAAGTTCGAACGTCACCGCGAGCTATCGCTTCAGAATCTGGAGCGACAACGGCTGGCTGCGGAGCAGCAGGTCCTGGACGAATGCGCAACGCAGATGTTTGTGAGAACAAGGGGGGGAAACAGTGAAAATACATGGCAGTGAAGCGACGGGTCTGATGCCGCTTGCTCAGTCCAAGGAAAGCAAGGGCGACGGGGGTGACCTGTTTGGCATGTTGATGCAGGCCCTGCTGCATAACACTACAGCGGCGGAAGTCATAGCCAGCCACACCAATTTGGCGGTCGGTGAAGCGCAGGTCGATGCTGAAGACGATACGGGGGCCCTTATTCTGGACCATGTGCTGACGATGCTGTCGCATCAGAGCGAACCTCCTTCGTTTACAGAGGTAACGCCAGTGGAAGTCTCTGTGGCTTCGCCCGTCAACGCCACCCTGGTGGTGCCTGAGATAGAGGCAGGTGAACCCGCGGTTCTCGCCACACCTGATTCCGGAGAGGGCGTGACATCACAGCCGGTGGTAACACCAAGCGGAGAGCAGTTTGCTGAAATCATGGCAGATCTCCCCGAGAGGGACCAGACAGTCATTACAGGCGAAACCGCAGAGTCGCTTCCCGCTGAAGCGGGGGCCAGCGGTGAAACGACCCGACAGGGGGTAGCGCCACAGGCTGCGGCGCCAAAGTCCCCCCTGGCCGTCGATACAGGAACTGAAGAGGCGCGCCGTCCGTCTCAGGACAGCGCCACAGGCGTAGCGTCACCGGGTATCGGCGGGACTGCTTTG
>DDWC01000131.1 GCA_002345475.1 Firmicutes bacterium UBA2296 | reverse complement strand
ATCTGGGCAAAATCCGTATACGTGCCGCTTTCGGCTGCAGTCACACCCACTTTTGGCGGCGCTGGCTGGTTGTTGAACTTGATCCAGAAACACTGCAAAAGCTCTCTGGCTTGCTCACGGTTCAGGCTCCCTGCGCGGACCTCTTTCGAGTAGAAAGGGTAGAGGTGCTGGTCGAGGCGACCGGGATTAAAGGCGTCCCAGGTATTGAGCTCGGTGATCACTCCCAGATGCACGAACCAGTAGGCCTGCAGGGCCTCGCGGAAAGTGCGGGGGGCATGAGCGGGGACGCGTTCGCAGGTTGCGGCTATCTCCAGCAGTTCCTGCCGGCGTGCCAGATCAGGCTCCAGGGCGGCCATTTCTCTGGCCCGGGCGGCGTAGCGGGATGACAGGGTCATGATGGCCTGGGCGGCTATGCGCATGGCCTTTAGCTGTTCAAGTTTCTCCGCGGCCTGGGCATCTTCATAAAAGTCCAGATTCCTGATGCGCTCGTCTATCTGCAAAACGAGATCTGAAAACCCGATACGGTAGATCTTGTCGTCGGCCACCGTATGCCCGGGAGCTCGCTGCTCCATGAACTCGGTGAATATGCCCGCTTCATAGCAGTCGATCCACTGGGGAGTCATCAGGCGGAACATGTGGTCACGCATGGATTTGCCCTGCCAGTAGGGTATTATTTCTGATTCCTGGACTGCCATGTCAGCATCGCTGACCTTGAAGGAAATCTTGTCGCGGTTATGCATAATCTCCATGTCCTGCAGGGTGTGACAGCATAACTCAGGGTAAGTCGGCGCCATCTGCGGAGCCTCGCCTCGCTCGCCTACTATGAGCTCCCCTTCATTGATGCAGATATGTTTGTTTTCCATGATGTTGGCAAAGGCCAGGGCCCTCTGTACCGGAATCGAGACTTTTCCGGAGTGTTCCCGATAGGACTCTGTGACCAGTCGTGCCCTTTCCAAGCTGATTCGGGGTTCGGTTTCTTCGCTCTGTTGACGCAACTTCCTGATTCGGTCATTCATGCCGCGCATATTGTCATCCATTTGCCGCTAACCTCCAATAATCGCTCTTATGCCAAGGCTGCAGAACACAGTCGCGAGATCATTCATCTGGTCATCGGAAGGCTCTTTAATCTCCGGTAAACCGTTGTCGATCCCCAGACGGCCATACTTATATGTCCCGGTAGCATGATAGGGCAGGAGATATATCTCGCCAATACCGAGATCCCGGCAGAGTCTGGCAGTCCCCCGAATATTCTTCTCATCATCATTGCACCCAGGTATCACAGGCATGCGCAACCATACTCTGGTCGCGCTCTCAGTCAGCCGTCGCAGATTGCTGAGTATCAGGCTATTGCTGACGCCTGTCAAGGTCTCGTGGCAGTGATCATCCAGGTGCTTGATGTCAAATAGGACGAGGTCAAGCAGCTTGACTGCCTCCTCCAGTACTGCCCAGGGGGCATAGCCCGACGTGTCCAGCGCGGTGTGGATGCCCGCTTGTCGGCATAGCCTAAGCATATCCACCAGAAACTCCGGTTGGGACAGGGGTTCACCACCTGAGAAAGTCACCCCTCCGCCGCTTTCGTCGAAGAAGACCCGATCTTCCCTGATCTCTGCCATCAGTTCTTCAGCCCTCACTGCCCGCCCCATAATCTGTCGAGCCTCGCTGGGGCAGGCTTCGACACAGGCCCCGCACAGCAGGCAGGCATTCCTCTGCCCGCTGGGGCAGACAGCAACACACGCACCGCAGTCGATGCATTTATCTCTGTTGATGACCAAGTCAAAACCACTGGAAAGTCCTTCAGGGTTGTGGCACCAGGCGCAGTTTAGAGGACAACCCTTGAGAAAGACCGTCGTCCTGATTCCCGGGCCGTCACTGGTAGAGAATCTCTGTATGTTAAAAATGCGTCCTTCTCGCAACAGGTGTACCTCCTAAGTCCAATACCATGCCGGAAATTACTTATCAGCATCAATTGTCAGCTTACCTCACATTATAACGCCTGACCGGCAGGAATTCACGCGCCAAGGATCGAAATAAGCACGTGATTTCACATGATGAAATGGAGAGTGGAAAAAGCATGTCAATCGCCAACACTTTTGATAAGGGACTCAAGCTTCTCGAGCTATTTACCTACGAGCGTACCAGCCTTACCTTGCGGGAAGTGTCCGAAATGTCTGGCTTGTCCAAGCCTACTGCGCTGAGACTGCTCAACACACTGGAGGTGAACGGGTATCTCACCCGCGACAAGGGCAAAGCCTACTGCCTGGGCTTGAAGTTCCTGGAGTTAGGGAATTTCGTGGCCGAAAGGCTCGATGTCCGAGCCGCCGCCTTGCCCCACATGGACCAGTTGCTCTTCATGGTGGACCAGGCGGTAAACCTGGTCATTCGCGACGGTCTCGATGCGGTCTACATTGAGAAGCGTGAGACGGCACATCCGGTCAGGATGTACACCCGCGTTGGACGCAGAGCGCCACTTTACTCCGGTGCTTGCCCCCGGGCTCTCATCGCTTTCTTGCCTGAGAAGGAGAGGGAAGACCTCATCGACAAGCTCACCATCGAGCCGTATATGGAAACGACCCCCAAAGACAAGGCTGAACTTCGCGAACGCATAGCGCAGGAGCGAGCGCAGGGGTACACCTTCAGCCGCGGCGAACTGCATGACGGGACTGCGGCTCTGGGAGTACCCATTAGAGACTATACCAGGCGCGTAGTGGCTTCACTCAGCATCTCGGGTCCACAGAGCAGCTTTGTTGAGGACAAACATCCGTATTTTCTTAAAGCACTGCAGAAAGCTGCCGCGGACATATCGGCCGATCTAGGCTACACCAGGGGGAGGGGATAAAATGGCTCGGCACATTGATCTTAATTGCGATATGGCCGAAAGTTTTGGTGTCTATACTTTGGGCAATGATGCGGCCATTATGCCCCTGATTTCGTCGGCCAATATCGCTTGTGGATTTCACGCCGGCGATCCTCATGTGATGTTTCGCTCTATCACCTGGGCGCGAGACCATGGCGTCGGCGTGGGAGCGCATCCCGGATACCCGGATATGTTGGGGTTTGGCCGCAGGTCTATGCCCCTCACACCCCGGGAGGTTTATGAAATCACCTCCTATCAGATTGGAGCGTTTCTCGGTGTGGCCAGAGCTATGGGAGCCAATCCCACTCATGTCAAAATACATGGAGCCATGTACAACGATGCGGCCAGGAACCGGAGTCTGGCCGAAGCGCTGGCTCAGGCAACCAGAGATGTGGACAGCAGTCTGGTCTTTGTCGGTTTGGCCGGATCATGCATGATAACAGCTGCCGAGGCCTTCGGACTGACGACGGCCAGTGAAGTTTTTGCCGACCGAGGATACCAGGCGGACGGAACCCTCGTGCCCCGGACCCACCCTATGGCACTGCATTCGGACACCGATGTTGCGGTGCGACAGGTCCTGCAAATGGTGGAGCGCGGAACCGTCACTGCCATAACAGGTGAGGAAGTTCCGGTGCGGGCCGACAGCGTCTGTTTGCATGGAGACGGAGATCACGCTGTCGAATTTGCCGCCGCCATTCGCCAGACGCTGGCCGACCGGAGCATCGCCGTAAAAGGTTTTGGACGGGGGGACTAGCTCTTGGTACGATTTGTCTGGGCAGGAGAGAGTCACTTGCTGGTGGAGTTCGGACGCGAACTCTGCCCCGACGACAACAGACGCGTCCACGACCTGGCCGCCAAGCTGACGGTGATGCAGCTACCCGGTATTATTGAATGTGTGCCCGCCTTTGGTTCGCTGATGGTGTCTTTGGATCCGCTGGTCCAGGACGGTGAACAGCTGGTGGCCATATGCCGGGAGGTTATATCTTCCGGCTGCGCTGATCAGGGTAATCCTCCATTAGTCGTAGAAATACCCGTGCTTTACGGGGGCGAGTTCGGTCCCGACCTTCTCGACGTCTCGTCAGAGACAGGACTCAGTCAGGAAGAAGTAATAACTTTGCACACTGCAAAGCCCTACCTTGTCTATATGATCGGCTTTATGCCTGGATACCCATACCTGGGCGGGCTGGACCAGAGACTCAGCGTGCCGCGTCTGAAGTCGCCGAGAACCAAAGTCCCGGCGGGATCTGTAGCCATCGCCGAACAGCTGACCGGCATATATTCTGTAAACAGCCCCGGTGGCTGGCGTCTGATCGGTCGCACGCCGGTGCCCCTCTATATCCCGGAAGAGAACCCACCCACCCTGTTACGCCCCGGTGATTACGTCCGCTTTGTCCCGGTTGGTGCCGAGCAGTATCAGGCGCTGGAGGAAGACATCGCCGCCTCCCTCTACGTTCCTGTCACCTATCCCCTGGAAGGGGAGGTGGCAAAATGAGCATAGAAGTCAGAGACGGCGGGTTATTCTCCACAGTACAGGATATGGGGCGAAAAGGTTATCAGAGATTTGGCGTACCGGTGAGTGGGGCAATGGACACCTACTCTGCGGCAGTGGCCAATCGACTCGTGGGCAACGATGTGCAATCGGCTGTTCTGGAGTGCACTTTTACGGGACCGGTGCTCCGTTTCACAGAGCCGGCGCTCATTGCCTTCACCGGGTGTGAGGCGCCGCTAACTCTGGACGGCATACCTGTGGCCAGCTGGGAATCACACCTGGTGAAGGCTGGTAGCGTACTGGCTGTTGGTAGCGCCGCCATGGGTTGTCGCGGCTATCTGGCTGTGGCGGGCGGCATAGACACACCTGTGGTAATGGGTAGCAGATCTACTTTCGTGCGGGGCGCTCTGGGAGGCCTGAACGGGCGGGCCCTCAAAGCGGGAGACGTGCTCCCCGTGGGCCAGGCAAAGACAGTCGCCGAGCCCGGGCGCTTTGCCACTTTCGCGCAGCGGGTCACCCTGCCCCGGGAAACAACGTCGGTAAGAGTCATGTTTGGCCCGGAGGAAGATATGTTCACCGCTGAGGCAAGAGACATCTTTATAAGTGCCGACTACAAGGTAACAACCGAATCGGACCGCATGGGGTACCGAATGCAGGGTCCGACCTTGTCCCACAAAATAAAGGCAGATATCCTCTCCGGCGGCATTGCCCCAGGCAGTGTCCAGGTGCCGGGTCACGGTCAGCCAATAATCATGCTGGCTGACAGGCAGTCCATTGGCGGTTATGCCAAAATCGCCACAGTAATTGGGGCGGATTTGCCCCTGTTGTGTCAGATGCGTCCGGGGCAGTCAGTGCGGTTTGTGCCCGTATCACGGGAAGAAGCCGTGACCGCTCTCAGGCAGTTAGAGTCCCTTCGGGACAGCAAACTGCATGGGCCCAGCCCGCGCCGACAATTCTCGGTACGCCTGGGGAGCCAGTTGATCAAAGTCGATCTGCAGGAATTTTTAGGAGAGTGAGATCAGTGCAATTACGAGAAATGTCGCCATCTCAGGTCAGAGAATTAATCAGAAGCGGCGGTCACAGCAAACCTACCGCCGGACTGGCTCCTGGTTTTGCCCAGGCCAATCTGGTAATACTCAAGAAGGAACTGGCATACGATTTTTTGCTGTTCTGCCAACGCAATCCCAAGCCCTGTCCGGTGCTTGAAGTCACCAATGTGGGCGACGCCCAGGCCAGGCTCACCGCACCGGGGTCCGACTTGCGCACCGATCTGCCCCGATACCGTGTATTTGAGCATGGCAGATTGGTTGACGAGCCCACGGATATAGTGAAATACTGGCGCGACGACTTCGTCAGCTTCCTGCTGGGGTGTAGCTTCAGTTTTGAATCTGCCCTGATGGACAGTGGACTGGAAGTAAGGCACATTACAGACGTCTGTAATGTGCCCATGTACGTCACCAATATTGAGTGTCAGCCCGCCGGCGTTTTCAGCGGTCCCGTGGTAGTCAGCATGCGTCCTTACGCCCCGCTTGATGCCATCCGTGCCATCCAGATCACCAGTCGATATCCCGCAGTCCATGGGTCTCCCATCCACTTTGGCGACCCCTCGGCCATCGGCATCAGGGACTTGCATGCGCCGGAGTTTGGTGACGCTGTGCAGATTCGCTCGGCCGAGGTACCGGTGTTCTGGGCCTGCGGGGTTACACCTCAGGCTGCCATAATGCGCATCAAGCCGGACCTTGTCATTACCCACGCACCGGGGCACATGTTTGTCACCGACCTTAAGGACCGGGATATGTCAGTCTTCTAAAGGCGCCGCTCCATGACAATACAGTCATAACTATCGGGTACGAAGCCCTGGTCAGAAAGAATGGCTTCGGTCGCAGCGTCCGTGGCCGGTATCATGAACTGAATCTTCGGGACGCGGCGGGTGCCGGCCAGCCAGCGGGCAAAGCACAACCCCGAAGCCTTGTCCCCTGACATAACTGCTATGTGCAGGGACGCCTCGGGCATGAAACGTGCGCCCACCGCCAGCAAACTGCCAGTTTGAGGCTCTTCAAACAACTTGCCTTCCTTGGCCCATACGGCCCCCAGAGCGGGTGTCACCTCATAGAAGGTGCGATTCATTATTACAAAACCCTGATGGGCTTGGCGCTCCGCGCTCAGAAGTTCGGCTCCCCTTGCCGCATCGGTTATGGGCAAAAACCCATCGCCACCCGTCACCGTCAGCTCGGCAGGCAAGGGCAGACTGAAACCGCGAAAAGTTCCAGCCAGGACGAACCCGAAGCGCTCCGCCAGACCTTTGCTGGTGGTGTTGCCGATATTGGTGTACATGCGCATGACCTTGATTTTGCGCGCGTTCGCCAGCTCAAAAAACCTTTCGTAGAATTTTTTGCCGATGCCTTTCCCCTGAAACTCAGGTGGTACGCGCAGGGCTTCCAGCCAGGCTGTCCTGTCGGGCAACACCGTGAACTTAGCCACACCCACAATCTCGCCGCCAGCTTCTGCCACGCTGAGTTCCCCCAGCTTGTCGGCAAAGAATTCTTCAAAAACCGACCCCAGGTACCTTAAGCCAGGGGTCGATTTTCCTTCCACCCGGAGAATTCCCGGAAGGTCATCCCTGCGTGCTTTGCGAATCTGTATATCCATCCTGCCACTATCCTTTCTGCGGTCATTCATTCTGACTAAACGTTGTCGACTTCTCTCGCCATCTCGTGCAGCGAGAACCAGTGATCGGGACTTACCTGCATGACGGACAGTCTGGGAAGGCGCACCAGATCCCAGGCGGCAAACTGAGGATTCCCCTTAATATCAGAAAGAGGGACCACCTTTGCCAGAGCGTACCTTGCCGCGATGTCCACCACCGTATCGTCTCCGTCCCTTTCGTATGATGTGCTGACAGCCTGAGCCACTCCCACGATTGCTCTCTCTTTGCCGGTGTGGTAGATAAAAATCTCATCCCCAGGCTCGACTTTGCGCAGACTAGCTCTCGCCAGGGCGTTGCGCACGCCGCTCCAGACGGTCTGGCCCTCACGCAAGAGATCGGAGAAAGAATAGTCTCCGGGTTCGGTCTTAAAAAGCCAATACATAGTCATCCTCCTTGTCATTATGCAAAAGCTAGCCAAAGGCAAAGGATATATGCTCCATTTTGCAGAATTAAACCGCAGACATACCTGAAAGGGGAGACGGTCAGTGTCAAGAAACATACTTATGGCCCTTGTTCTTTTCACCGCGCTGGTCATCGGTGCCGGCTGTGCTCCCAGAGATACAACTCCACCCCAGGTTGCCGCCGTATCCCCTGGCTTTGGCGCTGAGGACGTTGCCCTGAACGAAGTCGTCAGCATAACCTTTACCAAGCCTATGGACAAGGCCAGCGTCTCACAAGCTTTTCGTATTGATCCGCCAGCCGCAGGCAGTCACACCTGGGAAGGCGATACCTTCAGCTTTGTGCCGGATGGGTTTTTCCCGGGGACGTCTTACCTTATTACGTTTAGCGCTGCACCCCGTGACGCGTCCGGCAACCATCTGGAAGAATTCTCGTTGCGTTTTGTCACGGTAACCCCGGGCGCCACCGTGTACGAGATTGATTCCTATGCCTGGCTGCCCGATAGCTCTGGGCTGGTTTTCTCGGCGGACAGAGGAGGAAAACCTGCTCTCTGGCAGGTCGACCTTTCGTCAAGGACACAGCGTCTCCTGGTCGAAGCTGATGCCGGACTCAGTTCGCCAGCAGTCTCGCCAGACGGCAGGCTGATAGCCTGTGTATCTCCTTTCGCACCATATCTGTATCTCTATAATACCAACTCCGGCGTAATCAGCAAACACGACTCCGGTCTGGACACAGGCTGGCTGGCCTCGCCTGTCTTTTCACCCGACGGAGCAAAGCTCGCCCTGGTGTCAGTGTTTGGCTATGCCGACGCCCACTCGGACATATATCAGGAGGCCTTGCTGGTGGACTTGTCCCGGCAGCCGCCGGTGTTTGTGCGAGTTAGTCCAACTTCCGAGACCGACTGGATTGTAGGTTTCAGCGACGACTCCATGTCACTGTATCTGCTCAGCACCCACGATCATTACAACTACGGGCGTGACTTTCGTTACGATTTCTGGAAGGTGTCCATCGCCAGTGGCGAGTACATCCGCCTTAGCGATGAAGGACCTTTGCACAATTTCCACTCCGGCTCTTACTCTGGCAGGCTGCAATGGTTTGCGGCCAGTTCCTGGGAAGCCAGAGAGAGTGGGCAAACCATTGTCGAGTCTCCGGTCATGTTGCAGCTGTTTGACTTGAGAAGTGGAGAAGTGCGCACCGCATCGCCAACAGGGTACAGCGCCTATCCGGCCATATCTCCCGATGGACAGTCGTTGATCTACGCCTTCGCCGATGCGGAGACGCCGGAAAAATGGGATGTAATGCGCTCAACGGGTGCCGCCATAGCTTCTGAGTCCCTCACCTCCAGTGGACACCTGAAGACCCACTTGAGCTATTCTCCAGACGGAGCCTACATAGCCTTTATTCAGGTGGTGGGTGAGTCCCATGCGGTATGGGTCATGCGTAGTGACGGCAGCGAACTGCGCAGGCTCACTAAGTAGTAGCCTTCACCGTTACACTTTGTTATCATTAAGTTATACGAAAGGAGATGTTGTACATGTCTACTGAACTAAACATTATCAAAGTTGCTATATTAAACGAACAGCAGGGTTATCGGTTCTACGCTGATGCTGCGGCGAAGTTGAGCGATGAGGGTGTTAAAGCGGCACTCATGCAGCTGGCCAATGACGAAAAGGATCACGAACGAATTCTGCGGGAAATGTACGAGTCGATGCGTAAAGCAGAGCGCGTCAGAGTCTACGAGGACGAAGGCGCGTACATAATCGAGCCTCGCATTTTCAAGCGGTCAAACCAGACCCTGGTTGCGGATGACTACGAGATGGCGGCTTACAAAATGGCTATACTTTTCGAAGAAGCTTCCGAGCGCTATTACCGTGAAAACGCCGCCAAGATCGAGAGCGAGGACATCAGGAAAATCCTTCTCTACCTGGCCGACTGGGAAGCATCCCATGGCGATGCGCTCAAGGAGATATACGCAGAACTCAGTGAAGCATGGTGGAAGAAACAAGGCCTCGAGTCCTAAAATCTTCACAACTTCTTGACATCAATCCCACGAGAAATTGACACCAGTGTCCTACACTTAAGCTGGTGCCGATAGGTGCCAACTTGAAAGGGGGCAATCACCGTTGAGTAAAAAGCTAGTTATGACCGTCGCCGCGGTAGTGCTGACCTTGGCTTTGGCCGGGGGGGCAATAGCAGCCACTCCCTATCTTCAGCAGGGTGAAGGGCTGCGCATGGGACGCATGCTGGGCGGGATGGCCGCTCGCGTGGCTGACTTTCTCGACATAGACTTGCAGAAGGTCATTGATTCGCGAGCCGCAGGCGAAACTTTCGCCGACATTTTGGGGACGCGTCTGGACGAGTTTGTCAGCGCAACCGTCGCCGAGCGCCAGGCAATCGTCGATGAGTTGTTGCGCGAAGGTAAGATTACCGAGGAGCAGGCTGCATTTTGCGCGAATTTCTCAGCCGAAAGGTTGCAGGAGAGGTTGCAGTCCGCCTTTGGTGGCTGCGGCGGTGGCGAGTTCCGCACAGGAACGCGCCAGTTCATGCAGAACATGCGGGGTCGCATGCAGCGCATCAGACAACAGAACACGGCTCCTGTCCTGAACAGGGGAGTCTAGGTTGAGTCAAAGGGGGGGGCAGAAGCCCCCTCTTCTTTTTATACTGCGGTACGGAGGCTGTTGGCATGCAGAAGATACTTATCGTCGAAGATGAACGGAAAATAGCAGATTTGCTGGCGGGGTACTTGCGCAATGAGGGTCATGCCGTCGTTGTGGCTCATGATGGCAAGAGCGCCTTGGCGATGTTTGAAACCGAAGCCCCCAGCATGGTTTTGCTGGATGTAATGCTCCCCGAAGTCACCGGACTTCAGGTGTGCAAGAGCATTCGCCAGAAGAGCGATGTGCCCATAATCATGCTCACGGCTCGCAACGACGAGCTGGACAAGCTGATCGGACTGGAACTTGGCGCTGATGACTACATCACCAAGCCCTTCAGCCTGCGCGAAGTGGCTGCCCGCATCAGAGCCGTGTCGAGACGCTGGCGCAGGGATACTGAGGCAGACAAGATTAGCTTTGAGCCGCTGGAACTGGATGCAGGCCAGCGGAGTTTTGGCGTTTCCGGAAACGAAGTACAACTCACCCCCACCGAGTTTCGTATGATGGAAATGTTCATGCGTTCCCCCGGGCGTGTATTTACCAGATCGCAGCTGCTTGAGGGAGCTATGGACGAGTCCTTTGAAGGCTACGAACGCTCCATTGACACCCACATACGCAATCTGCGGCGCAAGCTTGAGAAAGAGGGGGCGCTCGATTACTTGGTCACAGTGTTTGGCGTGGGTTACAAGCTTGAGAGGCCAAGGAATCAGTCATGAACAGATTGCAGACCAAAATTCTCATGTATTTTCTCGCTGTAGCGGTGCTGGTCATTCTGGTGCTGGGATCCATACATTCGTTGCTCATGAACCGACTGTTCGATCGCTATGTAGAACAGTCAGTGGGCGAAAACCTCTTGACCATGAAGGCGCTTTTTGAGAATCACTATGAGCGCAACGGGAGTTTTTCCGGCATTGAGTTGCTGTTTCGTGGCCGGGGGATGATGAGCGCAGCCTTTGTTTTGGCCGACGTCGACCGCAAAGTTCTCCTGGGCCCGGCCAGCCTGCTTGGACAGCAGTTGTCGGTGG
>DDWC01000111.1 GCA_002345475.1 Firmicutes bacterium UBA2296 | reverse complement strand
GGATCAAGTTCAACAACCAGCCCGCTCCGCCCAAGGTAGGCATAACTCTACAGGAAAGCGGCACCTATACCGATTTCGCCAACATCAATATCGGCGGGTTGACTCCTGACGGAGATGACGGAGTCAACGACGTTTCGTATCTTTTGCTTGAAGTCATCGGCGGAATGCGCTTGTTGCAGCCTAGTTCCAACATTCAGGTCAGCCGCAAGAACCCCGACAACTTCATTCATAAAGCCGGAGAGGTCATCCGTCAGGGTTGGGGGCAGCCCTCAGTCTTTAACGCCGACGCCGTGGTAGAAGAGCTGCTGCGGCAGGGCAAATCACTGCGGGATGCGCGCATGGGAGGGACTAGCGGCTGCGTAGAAACCGGGGCCTTCGGCAAGGAAGCCTACATCCTCACCGGCTACTTCAACCTGGTGAAGGTGTTGGAGGTTACCCTGCACAACGGACTGGACCCGAGGACTGGGAAGAATATTGGGCTTGCCACCGGTGACCCTCGCCTGTTCACTTCTATGGAAGAGCTCATGGCGGCCTTTGAGCGTCAATTGCAGTGTTTTATTGACATCAAGATACGCGGGAGCAACGTAATCGAAAGCCTGTACGCTGCGCAAATGCCCGCCCCCTTCCTGTCCCTCGTCATTGACGACTGTCTGCAAAACGCCAAAGACTACAACGCCGGAGGGGCCCGCTACAACACCAATTACATCCAGGGAGTAGGCATCGGTTCCATAACGGACATGCTTTCCGCGATCAGGACCCACGTGTTCGAAAAGGCGCACGTCAGCATGTCACAGCTCCTTGAGACTATGGGCGCAGACTTTGCCGGGCAGGAGGCCCTGCGGCAGACCCTGTGGAACAAGACTCCCCGCTACGGCAATGACGATGACCGGGCTGACGAACTAATGCGCAGTGTTTTCGAGCAGTTCTTCGCCGCTGTAGATGGGCGGCCGAGCCCTCGGGGAGCCAAATATCGCATCAATATGCTGCCCACCACCTGCCACGTCTACTTCGGGTCCGTAGTAGGCGCTACTCCCGATGGGCGCAAGGCCGGTCAACCTCTCTCCGAGGGGATCTCCCCCGTCCAGGGATCAGACAGGCTTGGCCCCACAGCCGTGATTAAGTCCGCCGCTAAGATGGACCACCTGCGCACCGGAGGCACACTGCTGAACCAGAAGTTTTCTCCCAATGTGCTGGCCGGAGAAAAGGGTTTGATGATTCTCAACAGCCTGATCAGGTCGTATTTTCGCCTGGACGGTCACCACATCCAGTTCAACGTGGTGGATGCAAAGACTCTGCGCGCCGCCCAGGCAGACCCCGCGGCCTACAAGAACCTTATTGTGCGGGTGGCCGGCTACAGCGATTACTTCAACAATCTGAACAAAGGTTTGCAGGACGAGATCATTGCCAGAACGGAACATCATTCCATGTAGAATATTGCACAAAACCGCATCATTTCTGATGCGGTTTTTGTGCACAGAGGAGGGGTTGTTCCTGGTTCGTCGCTCCTGGTTCCTCGAAGTTTCCGGAACACAAAGAGCAATGTTCTAAACTGTATCCCGCATATACCTCCTTTTCCCCATGCCAGAAGAGCCAAGAGACCTCGTTGCTCTCGCCTGCTACTTCTATTACTCAAAAGTAATTGCTACATTCTAGCTGCTAATGTATGATTAGTTGTAGGGGTATTTACACAATTTTGGCACTGAGCCGAGGAGGTTTCTTAATGGTAGAACTGCTTAAACTGTACGGCATCACGTTCTCGGTATTCATGCTCATAGATCTGGTTTGGCTAGGTGTAATCGCCAAGAATCTCTACAGAAAGTACCTGGGTTTTCTCATGTCCCCTACCGTCAATTGGACGGCGGCGATTGGTTTTTATATGCTTTTCATCATCGGTATGATCTTTTTTGTGATTCAGCCCGCTCTGGATCGGGGTAGCCTGAACTACGCCCTGCTTGCCGGAGGGTTCTTCGGCTTAATCACCTATGGCACCTACGACCTGACCAATCTGGCGACGCTGAAGGACTGGCCACTGAATATCACCTTCATCGACCTTGCCTGGGGCACCACACTGTGCGCGCTGACTTCTGCCATCAGCTTTATCCTGTACCGCCTGGTAGCCAAATAGCACAATGACAAGGAGGACTGCATAATGGTTAACTACCTGGATGGTGAGTTACTGTACCAAGCCTTTGTCTCGGGGGCTAGGGCGGTGCGCAAGGAACGGGAACATCTCAACAAGATCAACGTCTTTCCCGTGCCGGACGGTGACACTGGAAATAACCTGTCGGTTACACTAAATGCCCTGGCCACCGTGACACCGGATAAAGCAATAGGGAAATCCCTAAAAAGCATTGCTCAAGCCACCCTGGCCGGCGCCAGAGGCAATTCGGGAGTGATTTTCGCCGGCTTCGTCAGCGGCCTGACGTTAGATATAGCAGACGTCCCGGTGATCTCAACGCGCAACTTCGCTGACATGGTGCATAGAGCCGTGCCACATGCTTATCAGGCCATCTCTAATCCTGTTGAGGGCACTATGATCACGGTCATGAAGGACTGGGCAATGGCGGTAAAGGCCCTGGGCGAAAAGACCACAGACTTTGTCNNATGTTTAACAGTACGCTGGACGTGGCCAGAGCCTCTCTGGAAGCAACCCCAGAGAAACTGAAGGTACTGAAAGACGCTTTGGTCGTGGACTCCGGCGCCAAGGGTTTTGTCCTCTTCCTGGAAGGATTCTCCGCATCGCTAAAGGGTGCGGCAAAGGGAGCTGAAAATGTGGGTCAACAGGAAATAGCCGATGGCAGTGACGGGAATAACCAGGGGTTACATGCAGGAATAAGTCATCGCTACTGCTCGGAAGCGTTTATCATCGGCGACGACCTGAACGTGGACGAGATCAGGGCTCTGGCGGAACAGGCGGGAGATTCGGTAGTGGTCGCAGGTGGCAGTATGGGAGTTAAGGTTCACTTTCATAGCAACAACCCCCAGGACTTCTTCCTGGCCATGCGCAAGAAAGGCGAGTTTGCCAGTCAGAAGGTTGAGGATATGTTACGCCAGTATCAGATGTTGCATCAGCGCAAGGCCCCCATCGCTCTGGTCACTGACTCCATTGCCGATTTGTCTCAGGAGCTGCTGGATGAGTACCAGGTTCATGTGGTGCCGCTTAACCTGATGATAGAGGGTAACACCTTCCTCGATAAGTTGACCATCAAGCCCGATAGATTTTATGCGCTGCTGAATGACGTGAAGGAGTATCCTACGTCTTCACAGCCGAATCAGGTATACGTGGCTGAGCTTTTCGAGCAACTACGCCAGCATTACGAGGCTATTATAGTCGTTTCGGTTTCGCAGGAACTGAGCGGTACCCATAATGTCTTTCAGCAGGCGGCCAGGCCGTTGCAGAACGACAACTATCCCATCACTGTGATCAATTCTCGCCTCAACAGTGGGGCTCAGGGCCTCCTGGTGCTTAGAGCAGCGCAGATGATTAGTGCCGGGCATTCGTACAACGACGTAATCGAGGGGATTGCCAGAGACATCCCCAATGGATATATCTATGTCAGTGTCGTAGACTTTCAGAACATGGTACGGGGCGGCAGGGTGAGCCCTCTCAAAGGGACGGCCGCCCGCATGCTGAACATGAACCCGGTGATTTCACTGGACAAACAGGGCAATGGAATCGCTTTTGCCACTACATTCAGCAAAGCAGCGGTACAGAAAAAGATTATGGCCATGGTGGAAGCACACAGCAAGGGGTTGGGAGTGGAGGCGTTCTCGGTGGTTCACTCCAATTCTCCAGATAAGGCGCAAGCCTTTGCTGCCCAAATCAGCGGAATCCTTGGTATGAAGCCAGCCTACATAGCCGAGATCTCCCCCATCGTAGGCATAAGTGCGGGTCTTGGGGCAGTGGCCGTTTCTCTGATTTGTCGCTCTGAAGATAAGGAGTGATAGTTGTGGATCCCGTGATTGTTCGTTCGTTGCTGCTAATTATTGCCTACTTCACGGCCTTCTTCGTCGTGGCTCAGATCATCAGAAACAACTCTATTGTGGATATTGGCTGGGGCATTGGCTTTGTAATCGTGGCGTGGTTTTCGTTGTTTTCTGCTGGTTACCTGACCACCCGCGGGCTGATCATGACTGGCCTGGTTACTGTGTGGGGAGTGCGACTTTTCTACCACATTATCAAGCGTAATTGGGGAAAGCCTGAAGACTTCCGTTATGCCAACTGGCGCGAGGAGTGGGGCAGGTATGTGGTAGTACGGGCCTTCTTCCAGGTGTTCATGCTTCAGGGGCTGATGATGATGCTTATCGCCACACCTATACTGCTGGTGAATGTCTCTCCTGATACTGCCTTCGGCGTCATGGAGATGTTTGGTCTGGCTGTCTGGCTAATCGGCTTTTTCTTTGAAGCCGTTGGCGACAAGCAGCTGGCGGACTTTCTTCAGGATCCTGCCAACCGCGGCAAGGTCATGAAGAGCGGGTTGTGGCGCTACACGAGACACCCTAATTATTTCGGAGAAGCCACCATGTGGTGGGGGCTGTTCATACTGGGCCTCTCAGTACAAAACGGCATATTCGGTATAATTAGCCCACTGGTAATCACTAACCTGTTGCTCTTTGTCTCTGGAGTGCCCATGCTGGAGAAGAAAATGATGCAAAAGCCCGAGTTTGTGGAATACGCCAAAGAGACCAGCGTGTTCTTCCCGTGGTTTCCTAAGCTGAAACGAGATAGGTAAGGGATACGATAGCCTGATGGAACGCTGATAGGAACTGATGAGCCGCTGGGGGACCGGGCGCTTAGCGCTTGGCGATTAGCGCTTGGTGGAGGGATTTCCATCCTGACAGGGCGATGACATTGAACCGTCAGACGCCAGCTTACAGGCTCCGGCCACCAGCGGATTGTCGGTTTTTGTAGCGGCGACACCATGGGTCGCGGGGCAGGTTCGGTACCACAAGCCACGGAAACGTCGGGGCCGCGAGTCAAGGCCTCGCCGCTACAGTTATAAGAAGCCAAGAATGAGGAGTGCCCATTCCCCTTGTACTTTCAACTTTCCACATTCTTCTCGTTGCGGAATGCTGACTACGCAGTGCTCTCCCCCACTCCACTAAGCGCCAAGCGCTAAGCGCTCAGCACTGTCGTTTGCTGATTGCCGACTGCTGACTGCTTGATGCTCCCCAGCCCCCCGCCAAGCGCCCACTTGGCAGTGGGCTGAGTTTTGGTCTATGATGGATGCATGAGAAAGCCAGAGAGGAGGCAGCAACATGCCGAGGCCTATACGACCACGACGAGTCGGCTTTGTACCTCAGTTTGCGCGGCTAGTGCCGGAGGGCGCCGCCGCCAGCAAGCCCGAAGAAGAAATAGTGCTCACCGTAGACGAAGCCGAAGCTATCCGGCTTTCGGACCTGGAAGGTATGGATCAGGAACAGGCGGCTGGAGCTATGGATGTAGCCCGGACTACCTTTCAGCGAATAATACACCGAGCCCGCTACAAGACGGCTCAGTGTCTTATTCTTGGTGTTCC
Organism: Firmicutes bacterium UBA2296; assembly: GCA_002345475.1. GTDB lineage: Bacteria > Bacillota > UBA994 > UBA994 > UBA994 > UBA2296. The sequence goes on along the minus strand of DDWC01000111.1, from coordinate 3,996 downwards.
CTTGCGCATTGAAGGGGGCCAGTACGCTGTGCAGCTTTGCCCCGAATGCGCAGTAGAGGATGAGGACTGTCTTAACTGTCAACGCCGCAAGCATCACCGGGGAATGGGTGGCGGCAAACGTGGACACGGCCGGGGCGCTAGTTAGTAGCGCTCCGGCTTTCCCATAGGATGAAAGGAGATGGCATTTTGCAGAAAGTAGTGATGTCGGGCAATCAGGCCGTGGCAAGAGGGTTCTGGGAAGCAGGTGGGGTGGTCGCCGCCAGTTATCCGGGTTCTCCCACAGTGGAAATATTGGAAAGCGTCAAGGCGTACAAGGAGATATACAGCCACTGGGCTATGAATGAAAAGATAGCCCTGGAGATCGCCATGGGAAGCAGCATGGCCGGGGGGCGCGCCATGGCGTCTATGAAGCATGTCGGGCTTAATATAGCTGCAGACCCTTTCATGACCTTCACCCAGACCAAAACCAACGGAGGTTTTGTTCTGGTAGTCGGAGACGACCCCGGGCTTTCGAGCTCGCAGAACGAACAGGATACGAGGGTTTACGCCCGCTTTGCTAATGTAGCCTTGCTGGAGCCAAGCACCCCTCAGGAGGCCAAGGACTTTGTGAAGCTAGGCTTGTCGCTGAGTGAGGAAAATGGGACTCCCGTCATAATCCGGTTGACCAGCAACCTGTGCCATAGCCGAGGTGTGGTTGCCCTGTCGGAACGGGAAGAAAAGGATATCCCAGGTTTTGTCAAGGACCAGCCTCGCTACAACATGCTACCGCCCCACGCCAACAGGCAACAGATCTTCATGCACGAACGGGTGCTTAAGTTGCAGGGTTACGCAGAAGAATCACCGCTGAATGTGCTGGTGCCCCGGGAAGGTAGTGATACGCTGCTGGTAACCTCGTCACTTCCCTACTGCTACCTCATGGAGCTAAAGCCCGAGGCCTCAGTTCTGAAGCTTGGCATGACATTTCCTCTTCCGGTGCAAAAGATCCGCCAGCTCTCGCATAATTACCGGCAAACAATCGTCATCGAAGAACTGGTGCCCCTGGTGGAGCAGGAGTTGAAGGCGGCAGGAATTGCGGTCAAGGGGAAGGATTACTTCCCTTTCACAGGTGAGCTAACCACCGACGTAATCCGCGCCGGACTGATTCAGGCTGAGGTGGAATGTTCTGCACCCCAAGCAACTGTGGAGCCGTCCAGTTCCCCACGCCGGACACCGATGCTTTGTGCCGGTTGCCCTCACCGACCTATTTTCGACGTGCTCAGAGAAGCAGACGTAACTGTAATTGGTGATATCGGCTGCTACTCTCTGGGCATACTGGAGCCCTTCGAAGTGCTCAACACTGTCATAAGCATGGGAGCCTCGCTGGGTATGATTCAGGGAGTGGCCAAGGCGCATCGTTACGCTGACAAGGTGCGGCCTCTCGTTGCCACTATAGGAGATGGCACTTTCTTTCATTCCGGGCTTTCGGGATTTGCCGACCTGGCCAGGACGGAGGAGAACATCACGATAATCGTGCTGGATAACAGGACAACAGCAATGACCGGTGGCCAGTCGACGCCCACTACCAGGGATTACCTTAAGGACGAGAGCCTCTACGGCATGAGCATAGCAGAAATCCTCGTTGCTTTTGGCATCAGAGACGTGCAGGAAATTGACCAGTTCCATCTCAGTAAGACGCGTCGGGTAATCAGCGAGGCCATGGAGCGCGACGGTCTCTCCGTCATCATCGCCAAGAGGCCCTGCGCTTTGAACTTCAAGGTAGTGAATCCTCACTTCTTTGTCGATCCGGAAGTATGTATTGGCTGCAGGCGCTGCATCCAGGTGAACTGCCCGCCCATTTCTATGCACACTTACCCCGGCATTGACGACAGTAAGTCTTTCATTGACCCTAAAATGTGCGTCGGGTGCTCGGTTTGCTCACAGGTGTGCCCGGTAAAAGCGATCAAGAGCTCGGCACTGCTGAAGAAGGGGGGAGGCAGCAAATGAGTGTAACCAGCATAATGATTGCCGGAGTGGGAGGCCAGGGCCTGGTCTTAGCCACGCGCATTGTGGCGAGTGTTGCCCTGGCTGAGGGCTGTGACGTTAAAACAGGGGACGTGGTGGGACTCGCGCAGCGTGGCGGGATGGTCTGGGGCAGTGTTCGGTTCGGCGAGGTTGTTCACTCACCGCTTATCCCGGCGGGAAGCGGCGACTTCATGCTGGCCATGGAAGCCCTGGAGGGACTGAGGTGGGCCCACTTGCTAAAGCCAGGAGCTACCGTCTTGCTGAACAACTACAGTATTTTCCCTAACCGCGTTCTGCTGGAGAAAGACGTATATCCTGAGGATGTCCCAGGGCTTCTTAAGGCGCGAGGCCTGGAAACGGTATCCATTGACGCTGAAACCATGGCTGAAGAAATGGGCAACCGCAAATTAGCTAACACCATACTGCTCGGTGCGCTTTCAGCATCGCTGCCCTTCCCAGTGAAGACCTGGCAAGGAGTCATCAGCGAAAATGTGCCGCCAAAAACCGTTGAACTGAATCTTAAGGCCTTTGACGCCGGCAGGGACGCTGCGACGTCAGACAACCACTGAGACGCGACGCCTGTGCATATACACCAGCTAGCCGTGTTCAAAAAAGTAGCCGACACGAGAAGTTTCTCCCGCGCCGGCGAAGGCCTATTCCTGAGCCAATCGACAGTAAGTACCCACATCAGAAACCTGGAGGAGCTTTTTGGACGAAAGCTGTTCGACCGCATGGGCAAAGAAGCGGTGCTGACGCCTTTCGGCCAACGGGTCTATACCTGGGCAGAGCACCTGCTGGAACTCCACGACCAGGCTCTGGACGACCTGAAGGATTTCACACATGAAATGTCCGGAACACTTTATATTGCCGCCAGCACTGTGCCATCGCAGTATCTCGCGCCCAAGATAATGGCCGCATTCCATCATCGTTTCCCGGCGGTAACCTTTGTGTTGAGACAGGGAAGTTCCGAGCAAATAGCGGATCTTCTGCTGCGAGGGCAGGTGGATTTAGGCATTATGGGGGAGCAGTACCACACGGAAAGCATTGCCTACCTGCCCTTCCACAAAGAGCAACTTGTGCTGATCACTCCGCAGGACTGGCCCCTGAGTGAGCCGGTAACCGTGGAGCAAGTACTGAAGTACCCGCACATATTCCGCGGCCAGGGTTCAGGAACCCAGGCTACACTGGAGAGACTGCTGCGAAACGCCAACAGGCGCACCTCAGAGTTTAGAACTGTAGCCTACATGGACAGCGTGCAGTCGGTGAAACAGGCCGTGCGTGACGGCATGGGAGCCGCGTTCATTTCAGAAATCGCCGCCATGGACTTTTCGGACCGCGGCATGTTCAACATATACAGGGTGTCTGAATTTTCCGAGGAGCGCCCCTTCTACTTCGCACACAGCTTCTCCCGAACTCTGGCGCCTTATGTGCACGAATTTATCAAAGTGGGGCAGGACATCTATCGGCCCAGATAGAGAGCACTTTCTGTCAGGTCGACTACAATGGCCTCCAGACCTTGCCTCCGCACAGCTGCTTCGCCGCGCTCCGTGGTGATGATTGACGCCCCCTGCCCCACTACCAGACCGTGATACATTGAGAAGTTGCCGTTTACCAGAGTCATCACCGGCTTTTGTGCAGCAAAATCAAAAACAGTAATATCGGCATCGGCACCTGGGCTCAGGTGCCCTTTCTTTTTGAGCCCAAGGATTTGCGCTGGGTTATAGCTTATTTTCTGGACAAAATCACTCATGCTCAGAATATCGAGCTTTACCAGGCTGAGGCCCATGCTCAGGATGACGTTGCGCGGTATGCCACCTCCGTCCGTGCTTATGGCATCTACCACAAACTTTCCGTCATGGCGCCTGGCAGCAGCCAGCCTGATGCGGGGCTCTGGGGGGTTGACCGCAAAACTCACCGGGGCATTGGTGTTTAGACTCCGCCAGAAGTTCCGCGCCTCCTCCCCCACGGCAAGGATCACTCGCCCTGAGGATTCCA
>DDWC01000147.1:5410-5645 GCA_002345475.1 Firmicutes bacterium UBA2296 | reverse complement strand
TACCCTGGCAAACCGTCCACCATGTCCTGCAGCATCTCATTGGTTAAGTGTATCAGGGCATCGGTGCCGGTAGCAGTCACCGTCTCCACCATATAGGCCCTGGTGTCTGGCCGCAGGGCTTTGTGTTTGGCGAAAGCATTAGCCAACATCCTTTGCGGATAGAGCTTCATGAGGTGCATGAAGGGCTTGAGGGTTTTGAGAGCGCTGGAGTACTTGGGAAAGAGAGATCCCCCAC
>DDWC01000147.1:0-5350 GCA_002345475.1 Firmicutes bacterium UBA2296 | reverse complement strand
CCGCCATAACAGCCTTCTGGATGCCAAGTGTGTCCAAGATACCGATGGCAAAGTCCGCCGCAGTCCTGGAAAAACGCAGAGATTTGTCCAGGGACGAGGACTTGCCATGATAGGGCATATCCCAGACAACGACCCGGTATGCATCCTTGAGTGCCTCCACCTGATGTGCAAAGGTGCGATGGTCCATGGCGACACCGTGCAAAAACATAATGGCCGGAGCGTCATCGGGTCCGTACACCTGGTAGAACACCGAACCCAGCTCGTTCTCGTAAAACATTGACATCCCCTTTCTTTTAATAGCCGCTACCTGTAGGGGCAGCGGCTATTTCCTTGTTTCTATGAAGACGGACGGGATTTGGGCTAACTCATTTCGTATTGCCACCCCTCCACAGAAACTTTTTCCACGCGGGGAGTAAATATCCTTCTTTCGCATTAAAATGACACTGGGAACACTGGGATTGAGCCATCAGCCGCCAGGCTCCAGCCGCCAGCCGCTAGGCGATAGAGAGGAAACCCGGACACAGGGACCACTGACGGGAGACACTGGGTAGCACAGGGGGAACCTCATCTTGTGCTTGGCGCTGGGTGGAGGGTAAGCATTCTGCACTCGGCAGTCAGCGCACGGGGGGCGCAGGGCGCTTAGCACTTAGCGCTTGGCGCTTGGTGGGAGTAAGCATGTTGCCTGTTGTCTGTTGTCTGTGGGCTGGAGCCTGGATCCTCGTGTCTGACGGCTCTACCCTGTGTAGCGGCGACACCATGGGTCGCGGGATGCATAGTGCGATGGTGATATGGTCAAGAAGTTACGGCGATGTCCGGGGCCGCGAGCCACGGCCTCGCCGCTACACGTTTAAACATAAACTGAAAAACAAAAAGCAAAGGCAAAAAAAGCAAGACGAGAACGTGGGCGCGGAATGGCCGAAGCATAAACCAAAAAATAAAAGACGTGGGCACAGCGTGCTGTGCCCCTACAAAACCGAGAACAACTGCTCCGTTCTTAATCAGGTAAATCAGTCTTTATCAGAATCTATCAGGCTACCGTATCCCGATCGTTAATCATTGATCATTAAGCACGAGGGGCCGCGAGCCACGGTCTCGCCGCTACACGTTTAAACATAAACCGAAAAACAAAAAGCAAAGGCAAAAAAAGCAAGAACAAAAAACATCAGCGGTCCATCAGTTCCATCAGGCCCTATCAGTGATCATCAGGATGTCGCGCTTAAGCAAAGACTCAAAACCAAAAAACAGTATTCCCCCGACTCACTAGCGCCCTTTACACCTTCCACATTCCTCTTCTGCTGAATGCTCAATGCTGAGAGCGGAATGCTGGTTTCTGGCTGGAGGCTGGCGGCTGGAAGCTGATCGACAGATCAGGGTATGCGCAATACTACTTCGCCGCGGGAATTGGTGTAGGTGGCCTGCTTTATGCCGTTTTGCAGCAGGTGCTGCCGCAAGTTCTGCAACTGCAGGGCCGAAAGGTCGCTGTAGTTTCCGTAGTGGGTCATGATGCGGTCGGCCAACCCCGGGATTTCCTTGCCATTTAGTTTGCTCATCTCACGGATGGAGGAAGACCATTCACCACCGTCTTTGGCCTGCTGATACTCAATCAGCATAGGTACTCCCTGGGCTGGTACGTAGAAAGTGAGGGCCGCGGGGACAACGCTGCCTGAGGTCATTTCTATTACGTCTCCGTACAGGCGGTATGTGGCCGAAAAAGTGGTGACAAAGATCTTGAGTTTGTCGCCCTCCGCATGGTTGCCGTGGGAGTGGATGGCAACAACCGTGAAGCCGCGTTCAGGCGCGGAATATACTGTCTGTTCATGGCTGTAGGCCAGGTACATGGCCAGGTCTCGGCCTGAGTCCTTCGGCCCATCGGGATGTCCGTCGTAGACGAAATCGGGCAGCACTATTTCCTCGCGGATGGAGAGGGCCTGATACCACTGCGCCGGGCTGAGGGTGTCATCGGTGACGTTGTTGCGAGGCCCCAGCATGTCTTTGCAGAGTTGTAGCATGATGGCCCCGCGCAGGCCGTCGGTGTTGCCCGCCGCAAACTCTGACAGCAGGTAAGAAAGAGCTGCTTCGCCGCCGAGCTTGATGATCTTTTCGTATTCTTCGCCACCTGCCTGAATGTAGACATAGGGATTGGAAGCCCCTGGGGGTAACGCTGACATAACGAGTGAGAGCTGATTTTCTACAAACATGGGTATTCCGTCGTCATCGAGCGGAAGCAAGCCCGCTAAGCCACCGCCGGTGCCGATAGAAACGATCTGATAGCTGTTCGCGCCCACTTTCTTGATGCGGAACTCCTTGTAGTCGCCGGTACACTCGTACCAGTCACCCTGAGGTTTGAACTCTCCGTTAGCGCTAAGAAAGTACAGGGAAGCCGCGTTATAGTCGGCTGTGACGCCTACGGCAAACTCCCGCTCGTCACCCGCCAGTACCGTCAGCTGCTTCGTCTCGTACGATAGTATGCGGTACTCCTTGGGGATGCTCTTATCCATGAAGCTGGCGTAATAATTTAGCACGCCTTCTTCGCCAACCTTGGCGAGATCAGTTTCGGAACTTGAGAACTGCCTGGCCTGTGCTTGCAGCGCCTCGATGGAAAAGTTGTCTTTAGGGTTGCCGGCCAGCACTACTACGGCGACAACAACCGCAACGGCCGCCACAAGGCTCATCCAGAACTGAGGCCGCCGGTAGTTAAGCACGTTTCTGATGCGGTCTTTGACGTGGCTTTCGCTAAAGGCCAAGGGGCTGGCGGTGATGAGTCCTCGGTTAAGCGTTGACAGGGACAGCAGAGAACTGGAATAGGAGATTTTCTCCTGATGCCCAACTCGCGCCAGAACGGTTTCGTCGCAGGACATCTCCATGTCGCGGCTCATAAGTACGAATGAGAACCACATAAGCGGGTTAAACCAGTGCAGGGACAAGGCCAAAAACGCCAAGGGTTTTACCAGGTGATCCCGTCGACGAATATGGGTGCGCTCGTGCTCCAGAATATGCGCCATTTCCGCTTCACCCAGACCTAAGGGCACATATATACGCGGCTTGATAAAACCACAGACAAATGCGGTACTAATATGGTCGGTTTCGAAGATGTTATCTCTGACGTGGGTAGCTGTCGCCAGGGTTCGCTTCATTCTGCAGTATACGAAAACACTGTATGCGAGGATACCAACTAAACCCGCAAGCCAGACAGCGCTGACTACGCTGAGGACCATCTGCATAGGGTCGACACTGGCGGCCGGGGCTGCGGCCGGGAGAGACCGGTTGATGGCGTTGTCCACCACGGCTATACCTGAGACAATGACAGGTTGTGGGGCGATATGTCCCATTTGAGGCGCGTGCTGAACTGGAGCGGAACCCTGAAGGTTGGAGTTTAGGAACCCCAACATGCTAAATGTAAGGGGAATGGATATGGGGCAGATGAGTCGAAAGAGCACCACCGCCCACAGCACATAGGAGAATATTTTGGGAGACTTCTTGAGCAGGGCACGCACAAGTATTACCCCTATGGCCACGTACGACGCGGTGAGGCTCATGTTGAGCACCCCGAGGAACGCGGTTTCTATCAGGCTCATTGTTTGGCCTCCTCGATGATTTTCTTAAGTTCTTCTGCTTCCTGGTCAGTAAGCTTGCGTTCGCCGAGGAAGGCAGTAAGGAAGCGAGGCAGTGAGCCGCCAAAGGTCTTTTCAACCACGATGGTGCTCTCGTAGCGCTCGGCGTCCTCACGCTTAACAAGGGCAGTGACAATGGCGTTGTCGTTCTGGAGAATGCCCCGTTCGCAGAGTTTCTTAAGTACGGTATAGGTGGTGGACTTTTTCCAGCCGAGTTGATCGGCGGCGAGCCTTACCAGTTCGGTGGAATTTACGGGTTCGCTGTCCCACACCAGGGAACAGAACCGATATTCTGCGTCATAAAGCTTGTGGCTATCCATGTACGGCACCTCCTGTAGTCTACTGGAATAGACCTCGGGTTTAGTCTATCCGAGTAGACCTCCCCTGTCAAGCCACTATCTTTGTTTTTTTATCAGGTGGGAAGATAGTCACTAATGACCCACAAGGATTGACGTTGAGGCAGCGAGTTTGTTCCGGAGAGGCGGACTGGAGAGTTGGAACACCAGCATAGGCACCACAGCCGGGGTACACTGGCACCACAGGGGCACGGAAGGCTTTTGGCGCTTTGGGATTCGACAACCTGATCGGTACGCTGATTAACCTGATGAGACGCTGATGAGAACGATGGGTATCGGATTGAAGGCTGGTACGCTGGCAGCCTCAAATGTTGATCACATTTAAGGCTAGGTGTGCTCCCCTCGGCTGAGGCCTCGAATCACAAAGTTCCGGCCCTAGGCCGGAATTTTGTGGGTGTTAGGACGGATGATTCTCTCTGATTGTTTAGATGGGGAAATACCACGCTGGTCATTTGTCACTTATCTTCTGAAAACGTCGCCTGTAGCGGCGACACCATGAGTCGGGGGGATAAAGCGTGTGGCGGTGATATGGTCAAGAAGTTACGGCGATGTCCGGGGCCGCGAGTCACGGCCTCGCCGCTACAAGAGCGAAACAAGAACTCAAAATCAAAAACTCAACACTAGGAACGCGGGCACAGCGTGCTGTGCCCCTACGCGTTAGGGTCTGTCAAGAATTTACTGTGAATCTAGCGCCCAGGACCTGGAGCCCGGAGGCTGGTGGCTGGTGGCTGGCGCCCAGCGCCTAGCGCCTGTTGCCTGGCTACTATCCTCTGCACCAATATCTGGTATACTGATACCAAGGGGTGATTGGTATGGCAATTGAGAAACCGAAGTATGAAGTAATACAAAAGGACGGCAAGTTTGAATTGCGCCACTACGAACCAATGATTTTGGCTCAGACCCAGGAGACGGCGCTGCGCGGCGCCGGTGGATTTAACACGGTGTTTAACTACATCGGCGGCAACAATGCCGAGGGCAAGAAGATATCCATGACGGCGCCGGTGATTAATGAGATTGACGGCGAAGAAATGACCATCGCCTTTGTGATGCCTAGCGAGTTTGACTGTGAGACCCTGCCTGACCCGAATGACCCGCGGTTGCAGCTAAAGGAGATACCGGCGAGAAAGGTGGCCGCGGTTACCTTTTCGGGAACGGTGAACCCGCAGATGATCGAGGAGAAAAAGCAGGAACTGCTGGATTGGCTGAAGCAACAGGAAGTGAAGGTGGTGGGTCAGGCCGAACTGGCCAGGTACAACCCGCCCTTTCTGCCGGGGTTTATTAAGCGGAATGAGATATTGATTGAGGTTGAGTGAGCGGTGCGCTTGGTGGAGGGTAAGCATTCAGCACTCAGCCCTCAGCGTTCAGCAAGAGCGCAAATCTTGG
>DDWC01000166.1 GCA_002345475.1 Firmicutes bacterium UBA2296 | reverse complement strand
GGTCTCTGGTATTATTGGGGTGGCAGGAGTTCCAATCGCCCGTTCCGCAATTGTATGCCATACCAATTTTGCCATTTTCATTAGTTACTGCGCAGAGAGATAGTGTCTTTTTGCAAAAGAGGCGAACGAAACAGGGCACTAACCTGCTCTAGTGTGTGAAGAGAGGAGTGAGAGCACTTGACTGACAATGATTTCGTAAGGCTGCTTAACCAGCACAGAGGATATCTGTATCGGGCAGCTCGGGCAATAACCGGAAATGAGACTGATGCCATGGATGCCTTGCAGGAAGCAAGTCTTAAAGGCTTCATAGCCCGTGAGCAGCTGAGGGGCGGCCAGGAGGCATTTCGCCCATGGATGAAACGCATTGTTCTCCATTGCAGCCTGGCAGTCGTCAGGCAGAGGGAGAAGATTGTCCCGCTGGGAGGCCGGGAAGACGTTGTCCCGGATACAGCGCCGACGGCAGGCAGCGAGATGGAGAGTGATGTCTGGGAAGCAGTAGCTGCGTTGCCAGCGGCACTGCGGGAAACCGTCGCCTTGCGCTATGTGTATGATCTGAGTCAGGAGCAGGTGTCACAGACTCTGAACATCCCCTTGGGTACTGTTAAGTCAAGACTCAATCGGGCCCTTGAACATATGCGCAGCGGCCTGCTTTCAAGAAGGGGGGAACTGGCCGATGAAACAGTCACTAGATAGTCAGGAGGCGATGGTTTTGGAGAAGTATCTGCGCGAGCAGTTGGCCGTAGAGGCCGAAGGCGATGAGATCGAGGAGTTCACCCTCGACGGTTTGCAGAGTGCCGCAAAGGCGCTACCATCTGCTAAACGAGCTGAGATCATTAAAGAGGTTGCCAGAATAACAGAAAGCGAGCCGGCATCACAGCAGGAACTGTCTCATAGAACAACACCTGCTATGAAAAGGAGGAACTTGCGAGTTGTGTGGGGGCGATCTATTGCCGGACTGGCGGCAGCGCTTCTACTTTTGCTCATGGCTCCAATTGCTGTAAACGGAGCCGTCGACTTCCCTGGGGTGGGGAGGTGGATACAGCAGGCGGTGCTGCGTGACTCTGGCCTCAGCTGGGCCTATGAAAACGGATACATCGAAGGAACCATGGCACAGACCAGCCTGGATGGCCTTACACTCCGCATCCTTGGAGTGGTTGCTGATCCAGTACAGACAACTGTCATCTACCTGTTGCAGGGGGTCGAAGCGGCCGCACGCGGTGGTGCCAATAACATCCCATCAGTATCAATTACCAGTGTGGACGGCGAGGGCGTCGCTTCGTGGACCCGGCCGGGCAACAGTACACTTTTCGGTCAAGTTGGCATCGTCAGCACGGGACCGTTGACAGAGGACACATCCACCTTGGAAGTCAGTCTGATGAGTGGTGGCACCAGCCGTTTAAGCTTGACCATAGCGGCTCACCGAGAGGAACTGAGCCGGCTTGCCTCCGTCACACACTTGGACGCTTTGGTCAGACTGGAAGGTATAGACGTCGTCGGCCAAAGTCTCACCGTCACGCCAAGCCAGGTGGTGGTCGAGTACACCATAACTGGCGGCCAGTTCACTCAGGGTATGATCCCCGAGGACATGCTCCTCAGTCTAGTCACCGATTCGGGATGCGAAATCCGCGCCAGTAGTAGTCATGGAACAATGCGCGACGGTACAAGGTACATGAGGACAGTATTCGACCGCCCGGCTGATCTCAGCGGAGCTAAGCTGGTGATACCTGTGATGGCACAGTTCCAGGAGGCACAAGTGGCCTGGTCTCTGGCAGACGGCACGCTCATTTCTGGCCGGGCAGACTCGGTCATCTTGCAGAACGTGTCACATAATGCCGGACAGCTGCAGTTCGAAATGGCGATTGATCGCAATGGCGACATCTGGAACTACCATGGATTTGAAGTCGAAAACGCTGCCGGAGAAGTCCACGTTTTGGGGCACAATCGTAGCAACTGGTGGCATCCTGGGGATAGTGACACCATAGAGATTGTTGGCACAAGGATAAGTCTGCCCGAAGGATTCGTGCCCGTATTGCTCCGGGCCACCGAGGCGGAGATACTGGTGAGGGGCCCCTGGGTACTGGACCTGGGTCAATAGATCAGCCATGCAACCACAATAGAAATCAGCGGCTCCACTCCCTTTGCCGGGTGTGGGGCCGCATTTATGCATACCAGCTATGATTGAACAAGGGGTCAACTTCTTAAATAAGGCACAATAAGAGGAGTCACCCTCGGGCGTGGGGAATCATAGTAGTCACGCGGCCACTCTGCGCTCGCGTGGTATAAACGGCCAACTTTCGATATTCAGGAGGCGGTAAATATGCTTGGTGCCATAATTGGCGATATTGTCGGTTCGCGCTTCGAGTGGAACAACCACAAGTTTAAGGACTTCGAGCTCTTTACCCGCGACTGCCATTTTACAGACGACAGCATCATGACTCTGGCCGTGGCCCAGTCCATCGTTCATAGCGGCAAAGACATGAAACGCCTCAGCGACACAATCGCGTCCACCCTGCAGAGCGTGGGCCGACCCTACCCGGGCAGCGGCTACGGCGGTATGTTCTATAACTGGATGTATTCGGACAGCCCTCGGCCCTATAACAGCTACGGCAACGGAGCCGCCATGCGGGTCAGTCCCTGCGGCTTTGCCGCTTCTAGCCTGGACGAAGTCAAGGAACTGTCCCGGCGAGTAACAGAAGTCACCCACAGCCACCCCGAAGGGCTCAAGGGTGCCGAAGCCACTGCTGTTGCTGTGTAATTAGCCCGCACGGGTCTCAGCCTGGACGACATCGGTAGCCATGTACATGCCAACTACTACCCCATGAACTTCACTCTGGATGGAATCCGCCCTTCGTACAGCTTCAACGAGACCTGCCAGGAAACCGTGCCCCAGGCCATCAAAGCTTTTCTGGAATCACGTAGCTTCGAGGATGCCATCCGCAACGCCATCTCCCTGGGCGGCGACAGTGATACTCTGGCCGCCATTACCGGAGGCATAGCCGAGGCCTACTATGGAGTGCCCGATGATCTGCGCACGCAGGCAGTGGAATACCTGGATGACAAACTGAGGAGCATTCTGATCCGCTTTGAGAAGGTGTATCCACCTGCTGGAGGCAGGCGCTAACCCTTGCCCCGGCGGATTTTTCATGATAGCCTTCGTGTTGTTGCGTCCGACAACATCACAGGAGGGAGTCTTAATGTCAAGAAAACTCTGGTTATATCTCACTGCAGGTATTGCTGTTATCGCTACCGCTGCCGTGGCTTACTTTTATACTCCAACTCTAGAGATTCGCAGACTGGAAGTAGAGGAAGTAGTTTTGCTCAGTGTTCTTCCCAGCCCCACTCTGTGGGATATGGGATTTACATCGGATAGTACTAGCCCCCCAACTTGGTCATGGGCGGAAGGGCTGTTTCCAGGGACACATGCCATGCTGATAGGGGAGACCTTTGACAGGGTTAAATCTGCCATCGGGCCTGCTCCCGCCAGATATCTAATCCGCCAGGGTCCCGGCAGTGGTGATGGTCTCTATTCCCTCAGCATCCGAAACGCCGCGGGGGACGGTTTGCATCTAAGAGTCATGAGCTGGGAAGACGAGGCTGCCGGGCGATTTGTCGGATTTACAGGGCAGGGCGACTCAACCGGGCAGTTGAGGTGGTTTGTCTACTATAATCCTGAACTAGGCAAAACCCTTAAAGATATGCGGCAGGTTGAAGTCCCTCCCATTCGTCAGGAGCCGGAAAGACTGTATCTTCATCACCTGAGCAATGGTGACTTAGTGGGACGCGGGCTAATCATTGAAGACATCGATTTTGAGCAGGGTAGAAACACTGCGGTTTTCACCCTTTCGGGTGAGCTTAAGGCAGAAGGCTGGCTGGGACTAAACGAACGAGACGGGCAGCTGACATTCTCAGTGGCTGAAAGTGAGTGCCTCCCAATCATCGTAATTGAAGGCGACCACGATACAGTCGAGTACAGTCCTCGTTTTCTGACCTTCAGGAACATTGACGCTGTTTTGGCCGAGACTCTGGAAGAGATAAAGGACGGGCAGCTCCTCAGTATCGTGATGACCGTAACCGATATCAGGGTAAATTTTCACATGGGTACTTGTGCCGGTGGCGCAACCTGTGAGCTGGTAAGTCTGGGCAACTGACGTCAGATGAATGGTGGATCAACCATCTACGCTCATTCTCGTCGCCTGGCAAAAATGGGAAGAAGGTAATCCTAATTCACTGGGCGGGAAGACATAGATAACATAATGGTCCTGGGAGAGCGCACATCCCCCAGGACCATTATGTTTTGCTGCTATCGTCGGCAGGGCGCAAAATCATTGCGTCCGGAAACGGGATCGAGGGCTCCTATGCTCTGCAGTCCTCTATGGTCATCATGCATCGGTCTATTCCCATGAGGTAATCATCGAAACTCACAGGCAGCTCTATGTCCGGCACAAAGGACAGCTGCTCGTCTTCGATCAGATGATAATACTTTGTCGAATAACGAATGTAGAGGCCCGAATGCCTTAGTTCCAGGTATTTTACCTCGCCATAGTGGTTTGGCTTGCCTCCGGTGGGTTCTCCGACGAAGATAGCCTCGGTATTGTACTTCAAAAAGAACATGTTGAGGGAGGCTGAGGAAAATGTGTCTCTGCCAACAACGACAAAGAGCTTGCCCCTTTGGTTCAGTGACTCGTTTGCACTTAGCCATTGTAGAAAAGGTTTAAACAGCTCGGAGTTGCCACCTGTGTTGTGGCGCATGTCTATGACGACCTTCTCTACCTCGCTGTTCTCTGTAAGCTCTCCCATTAGCCGATCGCCAAATTCGCTGACGGATATCGCCGGTGCTTCCATGTTGCGGCACCTACTGTAGTTGATGTAGAAAACGCCGTCGCGAAGAGCGCTCCAATAAAACTCGTCTTCCCGTTGTCTGTACAAAGGCAGGTCAGCGACATGGGATTTCACCGGTTGGTAATCAGCGTACTTGACAGGGCGGATGGTCTTCCTGGCGGAATTGCCGTCTCTGTCCATTATGCTAATGTCCACGCTGTCCACGTATTCCGCAATACCCAGACCATAAAGTATGTCCACACAGGTTATGCTTTTTGGCAAACAGGACAGGACAAACTGCGTGTTCTCATGGGGAGTTATGTCAGATATGGCCTGGTAGACGTCCGTGGTTCCAGTTTCACCAATTCCGAGTATTTTCGCATGAAGCAGGTCCCGGTTTGCCTCGTCTGTTGTCGTTATATATAGCCCCTCCGCGAAGGGATAGCAGTCAAAAGGGAGTCTGAAGTTTTGCGGCAACACCAGAGTGGTATGAGCGTCCCTGGCCGTAGCCACGATTCGGGTCATCTCCAGCACTATATCGTATGCGCCCATGCTGTCCAGATTCCTCTGCAGGGATTCTATTTTGGAGTAGAACCCCGCTGCGTTCCCCGCATAGAAGAAGTTGCTGTGAAGACTGGGCAGATCAGATTTGAGCTGTTCGATGTCCTCATGCCACAAGTCTCTGTTCATCATCGCCCCTCGCTTTCTCTCGGCCTCATGATATCCGGCAGAGACGCCCTAAGCACTCAGTTGCGCCGCCGCTGTCTCGTCGCGCCTACTCAAAACGTAGTAGTAGACTGAGGCCAGTGTCGCCAGAACAAATGCCGAAAATCCCAGCACAAAGGGTAGTTTTGGACCAATCGTATAAAGAAACCCGGCCGACAAAGACCCGAAAATCCCCCCCAAGGATCTTAGCCCGCCATAGTAACCCATAACCAGATTGCTGTCCTTTCCTCTGGCCCGGTCAGCCACCAGGCTTTGTGTCAACGGTACGCTTATGGCGAGGAATCCGAAATACAGGACATTGGCCGCGATGAATGGGATCACCGCGCTAGTAAATATCACGGCCAGCATAGCAGAAGAACACAGCAGGTAGACATAGATGCTGGATCGTCTCAAGTCTGTCTTCTTCATGATCCATGCACCCACTGTCAAATTGGCGGCCAGGCAGACAAATCCTATAATCGCCTTGATGACGCCATTGTATCCGGATGAGAGACCGAGTTGTGCTCTGAGATAGTAGTTGAAACTCTGGTCGAAGGCAACACTGCCAAGGCTCGCCAGCGCGCATACGACAAACAGAGTGACAAAAATGGGCGTCATCATGCTTCTGCCGGCCAGAAACGCTGACAGCGGGTTGGCCTCCTTAAACAGCTTTATCGGTTTGACATCCTTCAGGGTCGTTGTGGAATCCTCGTCCCACATGAAGTAGAAGATTACTCCACAGGCACCGAGGGCAATGGCCTGGGCGATAATGGCCAGGCTCAGACTGATTTCGCCAAGCATGCCGCCCACGAAATAACCGAAGGCTCCTGCTACTGTCTGCAAAGTGGCCAGGATCAAAAGATATCTGCTTCTCGACTCTTCGGGCGAGGTATTAACGAGGTAGGTCAACAAAGACGTGAAGGCGCCGCCCGTGAACATCCCGGCAAACATCCGGGCACCGATCATCATGCCTTCACTTGTGGCCAGACCGAACATGGCCTGCCCCACGGCATAGCCGGTGCAACAGATCAGGGCCACGCGTCGGCTGGAGATGTAGTTCACCATTCTTCCCCAGAAGGGCGACGTGAGAAAGTTCATTACCATCATGGCGGCCAGCGCAACGCCGAACATATAGTCCCCAAACCCCCGCTGCTGAATAAGGGCCGGTGTAACGGGGTGGGCAAAATTTGCCGCCAGGCTAAGTAGCGTGCAGGCCGCAAAGAAGCGGTAAGCCCTCTTGTTATCTTTCATTGCCAATCCTCCTTGGGACAATGCACATCTCTATCCAGATGTTCAATCCCGAGCAACCCACCACAGTTTTGTGCCAGTTGCTTCGGGGATGGTAATAATTATAGCCTACCTCATAATGGGAAGTACATAAATATCGCAGGCTGAAGGATAAGCATGCGACGAGACAAAAATAAAGGTTTTGGGGGACAGGAAAACCCCCCAAAACCCTACTGTTATTATTGACTGGTGCCGAAGGCCGGACTCGAACCGGCACGCCCAGAGGACGCTTGATTTTGAGTCAAGTGCGTCTGCCATTCCGCCACTTCGGCACGTCTGTAAGAAAGTATAGCACGCTGTCTATACCATGGCAAGGACAAGCTACTACTCTGGCAGTTCGATTACAGGCTTTTCCTTGCGGCGTCGGTAGAGGACAAAATTGCGCCCTATGACCTGAACCACGTCGGCGCCTACCTGTTGCGCCAGTTCGGCAGCCAGTGTCCGGATGTCGTCGTCGTTGTTCTTCAGGACGCGTACTTTAATAAGTTCGCGGGCCTCCAGCGCTTCGGAAACGGCCGTGGCCACCGGGGCGGTGAGGCTGCCCTTGCCTATCTGTACCAGGGGCTCGTATGTGTTAGCCATACTGCGCAGGAAACTGCGTTGTTTGCTGGTGAGCATGATGAATCACCTCCCATTCGAGTATAACATAAGCCCTTTGTGCTTCTGTCATCTATTGGTATAATACAAGGGAACTTTCGCGATGGGAATACGTCTGTAAAATGTCACGCCGCGAGGGGAGTGAGGTACATGACTACAAGCGACGAGACTCTGATCCAGCGCATTCTCGACGGTGACGCTTATGCCTTTGAGCAGTTGGTGGAAAGATACCAACAGAAGGTATTTAACATTGCCTTTCGCATGAGCGGTAACCACGAAGACGCTCTGGACTTGTCGCAGGAGAGCTTCTTGCGCGCATATCGTGCCTTACATCGCTTTAAGGGCCAGAGTGCTTTCAGCACCTGGCTGTTTCGCATTGTAAATAACACCTGCATAGATGCGTTGCGCAAGCGCAAGCGTCAACCCCTGGTGGTTATGAGCACCGACTCGTCCATTGAGACCGAAGAAGGAGAGTACCAGATAGAGTTCCCCGCGCCCGAAGGCGAGAACCCTGAGGAGCAGACGCTAAACAAGGAGTTGCGGGAACAGGTGCAACTGGCCCTTTCGCGGCTTTCTGAGGAACACCGTCTGGCCCTTGTGCTTCG
The DNA here is from genome assembly GCA_002345475.1 of Firmicutes bacterium UBA2296. Taxonomy (GTDB): domain Bacteria; phylum Bacillota; class UBA994; order UBA994; family UBA994; genus UBA2296. Next base: position 245 of record DDWC01000166.1, on the reverse strand, counting down.
CGACATTGAAGGGTATAGCTACGAGGAGATAGCCGAGCTCCTTGAGCTCAATATCGGCACAGTTAAGTCACGAATTAATCGAGCCCGTGTGGCCATAAGAGAAGAAATCGGTTCCATGGAACAATTACGGGAAAATAATCGTCTGAAAACACAGAAAGGAGGTTAGGCCATGAACTGCGAGTATGTTCGGGATCATCTGGAAGATTGCATGGACAACGATAATGACGGACATGTGGCTGAGTGTT
>DDWC01000064.1:4915-5188 GCA_002345475.1 Firmicutes bacterium UBA2296 | reverse complement strand
GATGAGAAATCCGATGGATCTCCCGTACTACGCCACCGCACCTTTAACCGCGTCCGTGACAACATCACCGATGCCGATGCTCTGGAGATTCTCACCGCTCTGGGCGCTCTGCAGGAAAAGGACGTCATCAGCACAACCCGCATCGACGAAGCCCGGGTAATGCCGGAGTAGGGCCACTCGCTGACGCTCGAGCAATCAGCAATCAGCATTTAGCGCTCAGCAAAGCCTAACTCCCCAACTTCGAACGCACAACTTACAACTTTCCACGTCTAA
>DDWC01000064.1:0-4891 GCA_002345475.1 Firmicutes bacterium UBA2296 | reverse complement strand
TCTAACATCTAACGTCTAACGTCTAATTTCTAAATGATGGAGGTGAAAATATGACTAAAACTCTGCAAATGCTCTTTATCAACGAGGATGGCAGGACTGTGACTATCTCGCTGCCCGATCCGCTGGACACCCTCACGGGGGTGCAGGTATCTGCGGTAATGGACATGATAGTTCAGAAGAACGCTTTTGTCAGCACCGGCGGCGCTCTGGTAAGCGGTTCCGGAGCTCGTGTGGTAAGCAGGGGAGTAGAGACCATTCTCTAGACGGAGGAGGGGGAGCCTGCGGGCTCCCCCTTTGTACGTTACGAGGAACGAGGGGTTGTTAGCTCCTGGCCTTTTAGCTCTTGGCGGGTAACGCTTGTGCGAATCGGCCCTAACCTTCCAAGAGCTAAGAGCTAAGAGCTAAGAGCTTCACTCCACCAGGCACCAAGCGCCAATCACTAATCACTAACGTAGAAAGGAGTCCAAATAATGTACAACTTCAAGTCAGTCGTGACAGCACTAAGCACGAGATCGGCCAGAGTATTTGCGCTGGTGTGGGGCCTGCTGTGCTATCTCGTCGAGCCAGATGCCGCCTTCCTGGCCGTTTGGGTGGCGGTGCTCATGGATCTGCTCACTAAGTTGGCGGCAATCGCTGCCTTAAAGGGTGGTTTTCTAAGCGCGGTTAAGAGTGGACACATCACCAGCCGACGCGCCTTCCTCGGTACCTTTGTTAAGTTTTGCGGCTACTTTGCCCTGGGCGTCATGGCAACACAGGCCAAGTACGTGGCCACAGTTGAGGTCGCTTCTGTTCTGGCCCGTACGGTTGTTTTTGCTTTCCTGTTCACCGTTGAAGCGGTGAGCATACTGGAGAACTTGCTGGATACAGGCTTGACACAGCTTGAGCCCCTGCTCAGCGCACTCAAAAAAGCAGACGGCAGGAAGTGACCTGGCGTCTGCTTTTTTCATCAGACAAACTGGCTCTCCCTGCGCAACTAAGAAATACTTACTACTCTCTGCGTTCAGTTACAGCCAGATACAGCAAAAATACAAAAGAAAATATGCACCCATGGCAGGAAAATGAATAGCAATAAAGAATATTTCTAACTAGTGCACAGAAGACAATTGTGTGAAAGAGCATTTCACACGTTGTTTATGTGTCCAGCCCCCTTAGGGGGGCGCAAAACAAAAGGAGGTGAAACAAGAATGTCTCTAATCACCGGAAGAATTTTCGCCACAGTCTCATTATTGGTAGTCGGAGCTCTTCTCTATTACATGATCACCGCTTCGCGCAAAGGTACCATCAGCGTAAAACTGCGCCGCATGCCTGGTCTTGATGCAATCGAGGAAGCCGTTGGTCGTGCTACCGAAATGGGCCGCCCCGTTCACTTCTCTCCGGGTATCGCCGGTATCTCCGACGAGACCGCTCCGCAGACCTACGCTGCGCTTGAGTGTCTGACCTACGTTGCTGGCCTTTGCGCCAAGTACAACGCCGACCTCATCGTAACCGTTCGTCAGCCGCAGGTTTTCCCGCTTACGCAGGAAACCGTCCGTCAGGCATACCTCAGCGCGGGTAAGGTCGACATGTATCATGAAGATACCTGCCGTTTCCTCTCATCCGACCAGTTCGCTTACGCTGCTGGTGCCCAGGGTATCATGCACCGTGAGAAGGTAGCCGCCAACATCATGTTGGGTGGTTTCTGGGCCGAATCTCTGTTCATGGCCGAAGCCGGTTCCGCCATTGGCGCGATCCAGATCGCCGGAACAGCGAACATGCACCAGATTCCCTTCTTCGTTGCAGCGTGTGACTACTCCCTCATCGGTGAGGAGTTGTACGCCGGTGGCGCCTACCTGTCGCAGGACAAGAACAAGCTCGGCAGTATCGCAGGTCAGGATTACGTTAAGTTCGCAGCTATCGCCTTGGTCGTTGTCGGCGCATTGCTCCGTACCGCAGGCAACACATTCCTTTTCGACCTGTTGGCTAAGTAATCATGTGGACTTTATCAAACTTCAACTTCAAACGTGAAGGAGGTGTAGTAAGTGCGTAGAGAAGTTCCTCTTATAATAACTTTTGTGATCGGTGTTCTGGTTACGTTGAGCTACATAGTCTCAGGCTCCATCCCGGGGACAGAAATGACCTTCCAGCTCATAACAAGTAGGTATCTGAACCCTTGGAACATGATCATTATGGCTTTTGCCGTAGGTCTGGCCTCGGCTAACCTGTTCCGTATCCATGTCGGGTATGTAACCCGCAAACGCTCCGGTTTCATCAACAGCGTAGCCATGCTGGCCGCCATGATCATCTTTGGTGTAGTTAAGACTTACAATACCTTGATGACCCAGAGCCCCAACGCAGGCCTGCAGTCCTTCGAGCTGAAGATATTTAACCATATCCTCACTCCGTTGGGCGGCGCGTCCTTTGCTCTGTTGGCCTTCTATCTGGCATCGGCCTCCTACCGCGCGTTCCGCGCCCGTAGTTGGGAAGCCGCTACCCTGCTGGTAGGTGCGATTCTCGTTATGCTCGGTGCAGCTCCCATAGGCGCTCTCATCTGGGGTCAGTTCCCTGTCATCCAGAAGTGGCTCATGGACGTACCTAACGTAACTGGTCAGCGCGCCATCATCATGGGTGCCGCTATCGGTGGTTTTGCCACCAGTCTTCGTCTGCTTCTCGGCATCGACCGTGGTTATCTCGGCGGTGGCGACTAAAATTAACAATGGAAGGAGGTGCCCTATAAAGTGAAAGCTTTGCTAAATATCGATCGCCGCGTTATTTACATCATACTATTCATTGCTTTGACTATTCCCATGATTAACCCTCTCGGAATACCGCTCAAAGTTGGTATGACCACGCAGGCGATGTATGATCTGACAGAGAACCTGCCCAACGGAAGTCTAGTGCTCTTATCGGCCGACGTATCGCCGACTGGCGCTCCCGACGTAGTCCCCTGCATGATAGCTGTTATGAACCACATCATCAAGAAACAGCACAAAGTAATTATCGTAACTTTCTGGGAGCAGGGTGTTCCCTACGCCACGCAAGTCATGCAGATGGCTCTTGATGCTGGATATGTCTATGGCACAGATATAGTTAATCTGGGCTACGTGGCCGGCGCAGAAAGCGCAATCCAGTCTATGGCTGCCGATATCGTCGGTACTTTCCCCGTGGACTATCAAGGCCGCAGAAGTGCAGACTTCCCAATTCTGCAGGGTGTTAAAGGCGTCACCGACGTCGACATCATCCTCGAGTTCGCGACAGGCGACCCGGGCTTCAACGCCTACCTGCGTCAGGTAATTGAACCCTACCCAACCGTTCAGTATGCTGTTGCAGTAGTTACCGTCAGCTTCCCCGGCTTGATGCCTTACTTCGCATCCGGCCAGGTCAAGGGTGCTTTGCAGGGTCTGCGCGGCGCAGCCGAGTATGAAATCCTCAACGGCATTCCCGGCGATGGCGCTGCCCGTATGGACGCTCAGTCACTGGGGCACGTTGTAATTATTGCCTTCATCATCCTTGGCAACCTGGCTTACTTTGTAAGCAAGGCCCAGGAAAAGAAATAACAATCATGCGTAAGCATTTAGTCTCCACAAAGTGATAAGGAGGTGACCAAATGAACATTTCCACTGATTTCTGGGTATGGCTTCAAGCGGCGTGTATTCTCGCGATATTCTCTTTCCTTTACAAGGAGAACCCGTTCTACCGCTTCTTTGAACATATCTTCGTCGGTGCGGGTGCAGGTTGGGCCATTGGTGTTAACCTTGGTACCATCAAGAACAACGCCTGGGTGCCCCTGACACAGAACGGCCGTTATGACATGCTGGTTCCGTTAATTCTCGGCCTCATGTTGTACGCCCGTTTCAGCCGTCAGCACGCCTGGGTCGCTCGCTGGCCCATGTCCTACATGGTAGGCTATGGTGTTGGTATGTCGATCTACACCGCTCTGGCTGCACAGTTGATAGCCCAAACCAGGGCCAGCTTCATCGCCCTGAACAGCATCAACAATATCATCATCGTTCTCGGTCTGCTGTCGTGTCTGGCATACTTCATCTTCTCTTTCGAGAGAAATGCAGCAGTATCGGCGTTTGTGCTACCGGGTCGCTACATCCTCATGCTGACCTTCGGTGTGTCCTTCGGTAACGTTATCATGGGACGTATTTCACTGCTTCTCGGTCAGATGCAGGTGCTACTTGGCAACTGGCTGGGCATAATCTAGCTCTGAACAAACATCAAAGAGGCTCCGCATCGCGGGGCCTCTTTTCGTTAGGGCGAGGGAGGATGCTAGTTCTTAGCTCTTGGCTCTTGGTAGCGCCGAAAAGCCAGGAACGACTCCTTCGATGCGGGTTGACACCTAGTAGATGCTCCCGGACCTCAAGCGTTCAATAATGGGTCTCAGTCCCCACTTCTAAGAGCTAAGAGCTAAGAGCTCTGCGCCCTCCCCGAGGTTGTACTACTCCCTCACCACTACCTGCCGCTTCTTTGTTAGTTCTAACGCCTGGTTCAGGGTCGTGTAAGCCCTAATCGGCTCGTCCAGTCGAATCATAATGTCTGCCGCCTGCTTGAGGTTCTCGGCGGCCAGGGCGTACATCTCACATTGCTGGTATATGCGGCTAGCGCTCTCGAAGCTACTGCGGGCCTCGCTAAGGTAGCGCTCTTCACGCTGAATGTGAGCCCGGACAGAATAGGCTTCTCCCTTGGCAGGTGACGGGTCGGCCCCGCTTACCCGGTAATCAAGCTTAAGCGCCCGTTGCACATATTCCTCGGCGTCCTTAAACCTTAGCAGCGCCGCCTCCACCCGGGCTCGCATCAAAAGAAGCTGTGCTGCCTCATCCTCGTGCCCAGGCAGGTTCTCCCACCTGCTCAAGGCCCTTTGCAGCGAAGGGAGCGCGTCTGTGTACTTGTGTTGACGTATGAGGGCCTC
>DDWC01000094.1 GCA_002345475.1 Firmicutes bacterium UBA2296 | reverse complement strand
TGTATGTGTCAAAAAGTGATGGATGGTCATGTGTTTTTCGGCGCCGTCCTTGCCGATTCTGAACTCCGGCAGATACTTGACCACGGGGTCGTCTACAGACAGTTTGCCCTGTTCGTGCAGCTGCATAATGGCTACTGCGGTGAAGGATTTGGTTACCGAGCCGATGCCAAATACGGTGTGCTGGTCAATGGCACTCTGCGCCTCAGTGTTAGCCCAGCCGAAGCCCTTGCTGTAAATCGCCTTGCCGTTGTGCGCTACACTGACGGCGGAGCCCGGAACCTTATGCTTCTTCATCAGCTTCTCCGCGTTCTGTTCATATCCAGTCCAGTCAATATTTTTCATCATTTACCTCCTAGGATGCTTCGATATCTCGTTGGCAGTTGGAGTCTAGTATGTTGGAGGTGACATTACGGCTACCAGTGAAGCCGTGGTAGTCCCGACATTGGTGTACCGGTGAGGGAGCACAGGATGGAAGTGGATGCAATCGCCTGCGATCAGCTTGTGTCTGTCCTGGCCTACCTCGAGAACGACTTCGCCCTCGAGAATAATGGCCCATTCTTCGTCGTTCCAGGTGCCGTGGGCCATGGGCTCATCACAGGTGCTGACACCCGGGCCCAGTTCCGTACGCAGAGCTTGCATGCGGACGCTGTGGAATCCCACAGTCAGCAGTTCAAAAATGAGGTCGCTGTTCATGCGGGGCAAGGTTAACGAAAGACGCGGGCTGGCCTTCTCAATCTTTACCGCGCCGCCCCCACTCTGCTCCACCTGAGCTAAGAGGGCAAATACGGACGCGTCCAGAGCCTTAGCTACCTTTCGCAAGGTCGAAAGCGTCGGGTTGGCCACATCGTTTTCCAGCTGAGACAAAAACGGCACGCTGAGGCCCGTGGTGTCGGCCAGATTCTGCAGAGTCATCTGGCGTTCTCTGCGCAACTGCTTAATAGTTTCGCCTAACACATGTCTTCACATCACCTTTCACTGGTTCTTCAATAATTCTGGCTATTCTGCATTATCATACACATGTCCTGCCTCAATTTTGCTAATAACAAAAAAAAAGCTCTATATGAGCATAAAAATTAAAGTGCGAAGCCCGAATTTGGGCCTCTATACGCGCCGTCTAGCAGGCTTTCGCCAAAACGCACCCGTCGGCGTCTCTTTGTTACCACCAAAAACCCCGGGCAGTTTTGCTGCCCGGGGCCAAGGTTATGCTAGTATGGAAAGCTCATCTACTTGCCTGCCGTCCCGGAAGAAAACCCGAGGCACACGAAGTGCTGCCCGACCCAGGAGTTGCGAGGTGCTTATGCCACCCGCCCGGGCCAGTTCGATGACCTTTTGCTCCCGCGGGCCCTGCCTGCCCACCAGCACCACCTCGTCGCCTTTCTGGACGCCCGCAATATTGCTGACGTCCAACATAGCAAAGTCGGTGCAAATGCCAACCAGGGGGGCAAATTCACCTCCGACCAGGAATGAGGCTTTGCCCACATGGGTGCTGCCTACACCGTCGCTCCACCCGAGAGGCAGGAGGGCTAAGGTAGTAGGTTTATCTACCACGCGTTCAAGGTCGTAACCGATACCCCATCCGGCGGGTATGGTCTTTACCTGACCCACCCGCGTCTTGTACGTCAGAACTGGGCGCAGGTTCATGGGAGTGGGTACGCCGTAATCAAAGCCGTAGAGCAGCCCGCCAACCCTTACCAGATCAAAATACATGTGAGGATGCCTGAGTACAGCCTGGGAAGCCGCCAGATGCCTGGCTACATCGGGGAAGTGGGCCAGAAAAGGCCGACAGAAGGACTCGTATCGGGCAAGTTCTCTGGCGTTATGTTCTAGCGTTCCTTCCGGGTGGCTGAGGTGAGAGTGGATCCCTCGCAGAACCAGCCTGTCGGCGGTAGAGAGGGCGGCGGAAAGGGCCCGCTCTGCCTTGTCAGGCAAAAAGCCTAATCTTCCGAGGCCAACGTCTACCTTCAGGTGATAGGGCAACTTCTCGCCTCGCTCTTGGGCAGTTCTCGCCCAGAGCGCGATGTTTTCCGTTTCACCCAGGGAGGGCGTCAAACGGTGCTCGGCCATAGCGGAAAACTGTTCAGGCAAAGTCACCCCGAGAATCATGATTTCGCCTTTGATGCCGGCTCTTCTCAACTGTATGCCTTCATCTACCATGGCCACGGCCATATGCCGGCAACCTTCCTCTTGCAATGCCCTGGCTATAGGGACAGCTCCGTGCCCGTAGGCCTCGCTCTTCACCACCGGGACTACCTGGGCCGGCGCCACATGCTTAACGATTTCGCGGTAGTTGTGCAGGAGAGCGTCCAGATCTATCTCCATGCGGGTCAGGCTGACAGAATGCACATCTATCCCTCCGTTCATAAGTTACCTCTCAGTCATTTCGTTCATTGAGCAGGGTTTCCTGCCCCGGACAAGAATATTGGAGCAGAACAAATGCCCGGCGTGGGCACCAGGAGGGAAAGACATGGAGTCATTTGGTCATAGCGCAGGGACCGATTTCATACTGAAAGCTGTGGGTGCGGAGTTGCTGCCTGAGCTAGTAGCACTGTATGGCAAGTGTGAGGATTTTCTGGCCCTGGGACCTGCCTCTGAGGCCTCGGAACAGCTGGTCTTGGCCGACCTTGCGCAGTCCCACTCTGACTCGGGTTGCTTCACTGGGATATTTGTGCGGGAAAAACTGGTGGGCGTTGTGGATTACCAGCGGAGCGGCCACGAGGGAGAACCGGGCACAGGATACATTTCTCTGATTATGATTGCCAAGGATATGCGCGGCTCGGGACTGGGCCGTAGCGTCGTCCATGAGATCGAGAACAGAATCCTGTCCACGCCGGGAGTAACACGAATCAAGACAAGCGTGCAGACTGACAACCCAGGGGCCATCAGGTTCTGGCAGGGTCTGGGTTACACTATTGTCGGTGGGCCCTGTACTATGCCAGACACCACAACGGTCTTCAGCATGATGAAGGGGCTCCCCGCCCATGAATCGGGCAACTGCCGTAGTGATATCCACATCCCTTATGGCCAGGGACAAGTCAGGGTTCCTTTGCTGGGATTGAACGTCAGGGCGGTGCTCGAACCTAAGGCGGCCGAGCAAAAGGCAGAGACGCCTATCGATATGGTTAGGCTAGCCCTGGCTCTGCCAATCGGTGCAAAACCCCTGGCCGAAATGGCCAGGGGTAAGAGAGCCGTAGTTATTGTGACCAGTGACCACACCCGACCTATGCCGAGCCACATCACCATGCCCTTATTGCTGGAAGAAATCAGGCGCGGCCAGGCCGACGCCAATATCACAATCCTAGTGGCAACCGGGCTCCACCGCGCTACTACTGAGGCAGAACTGCGCGCCAGATTCGGTGACCGCCTCGTCGACGGCGAGCAAATCGTCGTACATAGTGCGGTGGAATCTCCCTGTGTAGATATGGGCGTACTACCATCCGGCAACCGCTATGCGGTAAACAGCTTGGTGGTGGAGGCGGATCTTCTGGTCTGTGAAGGGTACATAGAGCCGCACTTCTTCGCCGGGTTTTCGGGCGGGCGCAAGAGTATTCTCCCGGGAGTATGCTCGGCCGCAACTATTCGGGCTAACCACTCGTTTCGCACCATAGCCAACCCCAATGCCACGACTGGCGTGCTGACGGACAACCCTATCCACGTGGACGCCATGCATGCGGCGCGGGTAGTTGGCGTCGACTTTATTCTTAATGTAGCCCTTGATCGCCACAAGCGGGTAACCGGAGCCTTTGCCGGAGATCTGGAGGAAGCACACCGGGCAGGGTGTGCTTTGGTGGCTGACCTTTTCAGCATACCCCACATACAGGGTGACATAGTAGTAACGGGAAACGGAGGCTACCCCCTGGATCAAAACCTCTACCAGTGCGCTAAGGCCATATCCATAGCGGCGCAGTGTGCCAAGCCGGGCGGGGTGCTTATACTGGCGGCGGCCTGCGTTGATGGCATTGGCAGCTCGGAGTTCAGCGAGTTAATGCTGGCCGGAAACCCTACCGAGACCCTGAACACCATGAAAGCCCTGACCGACGAAGAAACCATCATTGATCAATGGTGCGCACAGGTGCTATTGGAAGTGATGCTGCAACACGAAATCGTTGTGGTCAGTGAGCACCTTGACCCGGCAGTGGTATCTGCAATGTGCATGACCCCGGCGGCCAACATCGCTGAAGCCTTGGCCATAGGTCGCGCGCGCAAAGGTGAGAACGCAGAAATAGTCATCATCCCGGACGGTGTGTCTGTTATGGTGGAAACTGCCAGGATAGAGGGTCAATAGCCCTTAACAGCCACACTCCGCATCTGTGATTGGCACCCTTGGTTGAGCATCTGCAACCAGTGGTGTCTTTTCTTTGTGCTCCTTTTTTAGGGTGAATAACAGGATTTTAGCAATAATTAGTGAAGAGTCAGAGAAATACCATTTCTTTCGCATCAAGTCGTGACTTGATACGTCTTAAGTAATAAAGGAGCGTTTTCTCGGGAGCCTTGTCCGGCGCAGGCCGATGGCCGTGGGCGGACCATGCCCTCTGTGGAAGGATTATCTTGGTTTGGGCCGAAGACTATATAAAGCATAACCTATGGAATTGAGGTGTGAGCCGAATGTTCGTTCTGTCTGCCGTTTTAACAGATCCCGATGACAGGGATTTCATGATGGACCTCTATAACGGACACTACGGGCTAGTGCGAAGCGCCATATGTAAGGTAATCCGGGATACCGATTACCTGGAAGACCTCATTAACGACACCTTTCTAAAACTAATCGGAAAAATTTCTGTACTTCGCACCTTAGACTGTTGCAGATTAGCAGCCTATGTCGTCTATGCAAGTAGAAGCACTAGTATCGACTTCATCCGGCGCCGCGATGTGCAGGCAAAGCATATGTACTTTGGCCTGGATGAGGATCTGGCGGGGACAGTGTTAGATCCTGCAGAAGCCGTAGAGGACAAGGTTGTATATGCTGAGGAGCGGGATGACCTGTGGAGAGCCATACTGCGCCTGCCCGAAAAGCAGAAGGACCTGCTCTACTTCAAGTATGTTCTGGAAATGCCGGACGCTGAAATCGCAGGAATACTTGGGATAGCTACGGCCAGTGTCAGGCAGTACCTGACCCGGGCGCGCAGGGGCATAAAGAAACTCATTAACGAGGAGTTGAAGAATCATGGCGAGCAATCGGGATAAGCTCCGGGAGGAATACGAAGACGCCTTGTTAAAGATGCTCATGCATGACGCAGCAGAGCACGAGGGGAAAGCTTTCCTGGAGGAGATGCAATCCCTGGAGGGCTCTTCTGACTCAAAGCCCTCCGAACTAGCACTGAAAAGGTTTAGTAAGCAGCTAGATATGGAACTCAGGAAACAGCGCCAAACAGAACGCAAGCGGATTGCTTTTATTGCTTTGCGCACCATTGCCATATCTCTAGTAGCAATATTTGCCGTATTCTTCACCGCCATGACCACCGTCTCCGCCTTCAGGACCAGGGTACTGAACATCTGGATGGACATACGACCTGAATACACAGCCTTGCAGCTCCGGGGTAGCGATAGCACCGAGGGCGGCAGCATGATCGTTAATTGGAGCAATGCCTATGTGCCGACCTACATACCCGAAGGGTATGAGGTAAGCTCCTTCTCCTACAATGAAGGTTTTAAGAGAATAGTGTTTGAAAACACCCCTGCTCAGACCTTTATTCTCTACACCGAACTGGACGAATCGAGTAACCTGGTGGTTGACACCGAAAACGCCGACCGCTTTGAAGAGATTAGCATACATGACCACATCGGTACCCTGGTGCTAAAGAACAATATGGTCACCATCGTCTGGGAGCAA
>DDWC01000088.1 GCA_002345475.1 Firmicutes bacterium UBA2296 | reverse complement strand
GTTGGCGGCCCAGAGTGGTTTTGCTAAACCCGTCGTGGTTCAGCTGACCGGCGACGAATGTGAAGTTATTTCGAAGAACAAGCAAGAGTTAGGGCAGCTGGCGGGCTTTGCCCAGAAAAAGGTTGAATGGATAGTCAGGGGAGCTCCCGGTGCCAGGGTTACTGTCTCTCTGTGTGGCGAACGTGCCGGCAAAGTGACCGCTGAGGCGGTCTTGGCATAACATAAAAAGAGCGAGGTTGTGGCCAGGGCTGCAGCCTCGTTCTCTTTTCTTGCCAAACTTCGGCTATACCTGTACCCTAAGAGAAGGAAACCAGAAGGGTGGTGATGCGAATGATCAACGCTGTCTATGAGGCTCTGGCTGGCAAGCCCGTTTATGTAGTGGGCGGTGCAGTGCGCGACTTAGTGCTGGGCCGCAAGAATACCAGAGACATAGACTTGCTCTTGCCAGCGGCTGACGCCGATGCCATTCGTATCGCTCTGGCGACAGTCATAGGTACCACCCCTTATCCTCTGAAAGCAGATCAGGGGCTATATCGTTTTCAGAGCAAGGAGTCGGGTCTCAAGATAGATGTCGCACCTTATCATGGTGGCGTGGGCGAAAACATGGCCGGCCGCGATTTTACCCAAAATGCGATGGCTATGACGCTAGATGACTTTGCCGCGGGCAAGAAGGATGGCCTAATCGATCCATATGGGGGTAGTACGGACATTCTCTCAAGGCGCCTGCGTATGGTTGCGCCCTTGGTCTTTCGTGATGACCCGGTGAGGATTCTGCGGGCGGCACGCTTCTGCTCTGAACTTGGCATGGAGCCCGCAGCGGACCTGCTCGGTGCTGCCAGAGATGGCGCCCGCGGGCTGCGTAGCTGCGCCGGTGAGCGAGTATGGGCTGAGCTAGTGCGCATTTTGGTCTCAGCTTCAGCACCCGGAGCACTGGATTTTCTGGAGGGAGTGTCGGCGCAGGCAGTCCTCTTCCCGGAACTCGAAGCGGAGCGCGAAATCACTCAGGGTCAGCATCACAGTTACTGCGTTTATGAACATTCGCGGCGTGTCTTTGACGCCTTTGTTGCTCTGTGGCATAAACCCGACGTTTTTTCTGAACGACTGACACCGCTAATAAGCCGGCAGTTGTCTGAACTCAGCCCAGGCCTGGTGGCCGCCTGTATGCTGGGAGGTCTCTTGCATGACATTGGCAAACCTGCGGCCCGCACCCACAGGGATAACGGCAGGATTTCATTTTATCGCCACGAACACCTGGGAGCGGCGATGGCACCTCCCATCGCACAGCGACTGCGCATGTCCAAAACAGAAGGCCGAGCCATGGTCAATTTCATCCGCTTGCATACTTTGCCCACGCAAGTCGCCCGCATAAGCAAACGCGGCGATGTACATATGCACAGGCTGGGGCGCAGGCTGGGCATGCTGAGTGTCCCCATGTCCTTGTTCACCATCGCCGACCTGATGGGGAAAGCCCCGGAAGCCTGTCAGGGCAAGGAGTTCGATCAGATGATGGAAGCGCTCCGGCACTTCCTGGAAGCCTGGTTTTTCCGTTACGATGAAATCATGGCCCCGGGCATGCCTGTGGACGGAGAAGATATCGTCAACCATCTGGAACTCACCCCTGGTAAGTGGTTGCGCGATACGCTGGATCACCTGGCAGAACTGCAGGCAGCAGGTGCCGCCTTAAACCGCGAAGGCGCTCTGCGGGAGGCAGAAAAATTCATGAGTAGATACAAAAAGAAGTGAGCATTAGCTCACTTCTTTTTTCGCCCTGTGAGTAGCACGACTGTAGTCTCATGGGAGCTGATAATGCCTCGCTGCAGGCCCTGCTGGTAGCCGGCAGATGATACCGCGGCTGTGGGCTCCACATAGTATCCCTGTGCTTCTAAAGCCTCAAGAGCTGAGAAGATTTCCGGGTCGCTTACGGACAGACAAGCCCCGTCAGTGTCATAGAGAGCTTTTAGCATGGCCGCCCCTTTGACCGGGTCGGCTATGACAATACCCTCAGCCACAGTCTGGCCCTTTGTTACAGGCCTTGTCTCAGGTGCCCTTGCGGCGAACGACTTACACAGGGGAGCGCAGGCAGATGATTGCACTGCGGTCAGCCGGGGCAGTCGGTCTGTCCGGCCAGTCTCTGCCAGTTCCATAAAACCGTAATATAGACCCAGTAGACTGCTCCCGCCTCCTGCCGGAACCACAACGCGGTCAGGGGCAACAAAACCCAGCTGTTCCCATATCTCGTATGCCAAGGATTTGACCCCTGCAGGGAAGTACGGATTCCAGTTGTGGCTGGCATAGTAACTATCTCTGGATGCCGCTAGCGCTGCCTGGGCCGTGTCCTCTCGCGTCCCGTCCACTTTGATCAAATCTGCTCCGTAACGGGTGATGTTGGCCAGTTTGGTCGGCTCAGTGTAGGATGGTGCAAAAATCTGTGCTTTTATGGCGGCCTGCCTGGCATAAGCCGCTACTGATGCTCCCGCGTTTCCCGACGAGTCCTCTACCACCTGCCTCAGGCCCCACTCACGAAACTTACTGACCATGAGAAACGTGCCGCGATCCTTGAATGAACCGGTAAAGCACTCGCCATCGTTTTTCAGGAAGACTTCTTCACCGGCCAGGACACCATTGCTAAGCGAGGTAACGCCCTCGCCAAGGCGCACGCGGTTTTCCCGATTTTTTAGGGGCAAGGCTTCCTCGTATCGCCACCAGTCAGAAGCGCGGGCAACGATTTGGCGCGGTTCCAGAGCGGGGGTTCGCTCAAAACGGTGGACCAGAAAACTGCCGCACTCGCAGCGCCAAATCGGGCTCTCCTCATCGTACACCTTAGGGCAGGTGAAGCACTGTAGCATTCATGTCACTCCTTTGTCTGATGTGTGGCAAATTGAGAGCTTATCTGACCTTGGCATGACCACGATAAATCAGCCCACGAGTGCTGTCCATCGTGATCAGGGTGCCGGTAGAGAGCAGGCGGGTTATTCCGGCTACCCCTACTATAGTAGGAATCCCCAGGTTCAGTCCCACGATGGCGGCATGGGAAGTGAGTCCGCCCTCCTCGGTGATAATGCCGCCGGCGCGTTCCAACGCAGTCATGTACTCTCTATCCGTGGCCGGCACCACCAGGATGTCCCCGCGTTGCATGAAATTCTCGGCCTCTTCT
>DDWC01000239.1 GCA_002345475.1 Firmicutes bacterium UBA2296 | reverse complement strand
GGTCGATATAGATATAGGCCGGGGCAGAAGTCGAGAAGTTCTCCGGCACTACAAAGAGTAGCACCGCCACGATAATCAATGCCATCAGGATCTCCATGTAGATGTAAAAGGTCTTAAAAGACACCCTCATGTCCTTGACAAAGTTAGTCAGCAGGCGCATTATACCAGCCCCCTGCCCGTAACCTTAATGAAAATCTCTTCCAGGGTAGCTTCCTTGGTATGCATCATTTCAATTTCTTTGCTGTTGATGATGTCGTTGAGACGCTGCCGATCATTTTCCTCCACCAGTGACAGGGTCTCCTTGGAGGTGCCGTCGTCAGTCTTATATTCCACATCAACAAAACGTTCGCCATACTGCAGCTTGAGATTGCGGGGCGAGTCGATGAGCTTGATGGTTCCGTCGATGATGAAGGCCACTCGGTCGCAAAGCTCGTCAGCGATAAACATGTTATGTGTGGTAAGAAAAATCGTCTTGCCTTCGCCGTGTTTTCCCTTGATGACGTCTTTTATCTGGTTGGCGATGGCCGGATCCAGACCTGTGGTAGGCTCGTCGAGGAACCACATTTCCGGGTTGTTAATCATGCTACGGGCGAAGGTAAGCCGGTGCTTCAT
The DNA here is from genome assembly GCA_002345475.1 of Firmicutes bacterium UBA2296. Classification (GTDB taxonomy): domain Bacteria; phylum Bacillota; class UBA994; order UBA994; family UBA994; genus UBA2296. Next base: position 8,617 of record DDWC01000239.1, on the reverse strand, counting down.
GCCCTTGGAGAATGTGGCTGCCTTCTTGTTGGCCACATGATCTATGCCCACGAGCCGTAGTAGATCCATGGAATCGAGCGTCGGTACATCAAAGAGCTTCTTGTAGAACTCCAGGTTCTCCAGTGCCGTCAGCTTGCCGTAGACGTTTGACTGCTCGAAGCTCACACCGATCTTGTTGAACATTTCTCGTGGCGGATGTTTCATGTCGTAGCCGGCTACCTGCGCCAGGCCCTTCTGCATGGGCAATAAGCCGGTCAGAATGCCCTGAGTGGTGGATTTGCCCGCTCCGGACGGGCCGAGAAAACCGAAAACCTCTCCCTTTGACACCGCAAAGTTGACATCTCTGATGGCATAGTTCTCATTTCCGCTGTACGAGTAGAACAGGTTCTCAACTTTGATCAACTGTCTTCCCTCCCTCATTATTGGCGATGCCCAACCGTACTATATCGATAAACTTCTCTATGTCCTCCATCATCTCGCGGCTGTAGACGCGCTTTTCCGTGCGTCTGGTGTAGTAATCGGAAACTGCAATATTTAGCGTGGTCAGCAGATAGGCGACCAGCGGCAGATCAAGCCCCTGGCGGATCTCTCCCCGGTTCTCGGCGGCCTGCAATATATGCAGGAAGAACTGGTCAGACTTCTCCTTGTTCTCGGCCAAGATCTCAACATACAGCTCATGGGAGGGGTCGCTGAGCAACTTGTTGCCAATTTCCAGCAGAGCAGGGTTGCCGAGGGCAAAGCTCAAGCCCGAAGCGTAGAGTTCATGCAGCAGCGTGAAGACATCTAGTCCGAAGGGGTTCTGCAGCAAAGGGGACATGTACTCCAACTTCTTAGTGATGATTAGACTCATGATGTGTTTGTACAGGTCCTTCTTATCGCTGAAGTACTGATAGAAACTGCCTTTGGCTATTCCGGCGTTCTCCACGATTCGGTTAACGCTGGAGGCATCGAAATGGTAGTTGCCAAACTCCTCGATAGCGGCCTGCTCGATGCGGACCCTTTTGTCCTCGGGCAAGTTGAAGAAAGTGTCTTTTGGCATGGCCTCACCTCATGTGACCTATTAGTCATGTGACCTTATGGTCATATCATATACAGAACTACAACTTGTGTCAAGAACAACCGCCCCGCAAATCTGCGGGGCGGTGAGAAAATGGTCCGGTGGATCATTGAGGTTGTGCTGCGGGCTGCCGTTACCTGGGCGGCGACGTAAGGGAAAGAAAGGCGTCCACCAGTCGAGGATCGAACTGCGTACCTGAGCATCTTCGTAGTTCCTGCCTGGCCTCCTCGTTTGTGCGAGGAGATCGGTAGGGCCGGCCGTTGGTCATCACTTCGTAGGCGTCGGCGATGGCAGTTATTCGCGCTAGAAGGGGTATTTCCTCCCCTGCAAGACCCCTCGGATATCCCTGTCCATCCCAGCGCTCGTGATGGGCTGCGACATCGTTGGCTATGTGGGCAAACTCGTCCGTGGAGCGAGCTATTCTGTATCCCATTTCAGGATGCCCCTTCATCAACGCCCACTCGGCATCATTCAAGGGCCCGCTCTTCTTCAGTATTTCCTCCGGTATGTTTATTTTGCCAATATCGTGCAGTGTAATGAGGAGCTTAAGACGCCCCAGCTCCGGGGCTGGCAAGCCAATCTTTTCCCCGATGCTCTGGGCTATCCCCTGCATGCGTCGGGTGTGCAGTTCGGTTTCGTGACTCTTTTCTGCCAGCGCCCGCAACAAGGCATTGAGGACAGCGCTTCTGGCGCTGCGGCTCTCGGCTAGTTTGTTCTTGTACATATCATCTTCGGCGGCCTGCAGAATCCGGTCCAGAGACTGCCCCGGTTCGGGCAAAACTGACATACCCAAGGATACGGACACGGGGATATTGTCGGTGCTGGTGCTCTGGCAACGGGACACAATCCTTCGGCACACGGCTTCCGCCCTCTCGGCGGTGGTTCGAGGCAGCAGGAGAACAAATTCATCGCCGCCCCAGCGCACCACCACGTCCTCCTTGCGACAAGCCCCGGTGATGATCTCGGCCGCCTGCCTGAGAAGCCGGTCCCCTGCCTGATGACCATAGGTATCGTTGACCACCTTAAGGCCGTTAACGTCGGCCATGACCACTGCCAGCGGCAAACCTGATTCTGAGGTTAACCTTTCCACTTCATCTTCAACGTAATGGCGGTTGTACAACCCCGTGAGCTGGTCATGGTAGCTAATGAAGCGGATTCTATCCTCGGCCCGCACCCGACGCAGCGAAAAAGCGGAGATATGGGCGAAGGACTCAAAGAATGAGGTACTGGGGGCCTCCTGCCCCTTGCGCAACCCTATGACCACGGTGGCCATCACCTGTCCGTGCGCCACCAGGACAGAGGCGATAAAGCGATCTATACCCGTTGCCCGGTGCAAGACTGACGAGAGGCTCTGGGGAACCACGCCCTTTGTAAGCTCATGAAGAGAAAACCTATGGCCGATGGGCGCACTGATAAGATCGCGATGTGCAGTCTCGTCTATGGGTACTTCTAGCTGGAGAACTCCCTTGCCAGCCAGACGGAGAACGGTTTCCATCACTTCACTGGTGGTGTGCACATGCTGCACCCTGAGCACTCTCTTGCTTTCGTCATACTCCGTAATGGCAGCAAAAGGAGCCTTGGCATAGTCCGAAATCTGTTTGAGGATGAGTCGCGTCAGTTCTTGGGAGCCTGACACGTTAGACTGATCGAGGCTGTAAGTGTTGATTGCCCGAAGTATTTCATTGGCCTGGCCCAGCGACTCTTCCGCTTGTTTTCTCTCTGTGATGTCTGTCAGTATGCTAGCTACCTGCCCCTCTCTGGGCGAATAGATAACTTCGTCAAAAACCTTACCCAGGCGTCTGACGCGGTACTCACCCCGATAAGGCTCCCCTGAGAGAGCTACGCCAGCCATGGCCTCAATACCGCTGGCCGGCGTGTTGGGAAACAGCTCCCTGACGGTCTTTCCCATAATGTCAGTGCGGCGCAGATCGGCCATGGCTTCAAAACTGGCATTGCAGTCCACATAGCGCAGATCTACCACACGCCCCGAACTGTCACAGACAGTCTCGAGGACGGCTAGGCCCTGTTGCATACGGGTGAACAGCAGCCGATACCGTTCCTCGCTTTCCCGCAGGACGCTTTCCACGCGGCGTCTCTCGGTCACATCTCGGAAGATGCCGCGGGTGCTGATAAAAGCTCCGTCCGGGCCGAAGCGCGGAGTTATGTTTCCTTCCACAACTACCTGGCGACCGTTCTTACTGATAAAAACCGCCTCGACGCCCTGCACGAACTCACCCGCCACTACATCAGCAAAGACCTCACGGCAATGAGACAGCCAGTCTGGGTGGATGATGTCCCACAGGGGCAACGTTTCCAGATCCGCGTCGGAGTACCCCAGAGTTTCCCGCCACCCATTGTTAACATAGACAAAGAGACCTGTGTCATCGACGCATTGCACGAGGTCTGACATATTGCTGACCATGTCAACAAAGTCTGCCTGGGCAAAGTGAACGGTTCTCATTGGCATCAACTCCTTGATCGTCAGGGGACATAGTCGGAAGGTACTTAATCTAGTATGTCTATCGGCTGAATGACACTACATCTTAACTGTAGCAGGTTGCACCGATGCCTGCGGCTCCCGGCCGACTCGCTCACTGCAACTGAACATCTCACCTGTCACCGGCATTCCTTAGGGATGCTAAGTAATTCGCCGATATGCCCACAAAACCCTTTCGACATGTGCGAGTCATTAGAGTACAAAAAAGCTGACTGCCTCCAGGCGCATCCGCCTGCGACAGTCAGTGGTGGCTTATACGTGTGCCTACTTCTTATATGGCTTCGCCGGATCCCCCTTGTAGTAGACGGACAGATCTTTGGCAGAGTACTCATAACCTTTGTCCTGAGGCAAGTTGAGCTGCTTAGAGTATTCCTGAGCCGACGGGAGCTCAAAGCGAAGTGTAAAGGAAAACTCAAAGTAATCAAAGTTGTTGTACATATTGAGAAACTGATTCTGCGTCACTCGGGCGGGGTGGAACGGATAAGCACTACCGGTATACTCCGTCAGGTATATGGGTATGGCCAAAGTCTGGCCCGGCAGTAAACGCGGTACTCGCACATCACTTACTGGCAGGAAAAGCTCGAAGTACTTGCTGTTGCCGAAAGCGGCCGACATACTCATCTTATTGCCATCTGCTAGTTCTGCCTGCGTAATATTCCTGAACACCCGGCCTTCAAGGACAGCAGGTGGAATGACGATCTTGTGCGGATTGTGGACTTCAAAGAGGATGTAGGCAGGCCGATACAGAACCTCAGGCCATTGGCGCACAAAATTCCAGTGAAGGGGATTAGGTGCAGAGCCTGAACTGGCATTCTCGGACATTGTAGTGTAGAGTCCACCGCTAAGATCCTTAAGAGCGTCCATATTGTAGTCCGTGACAGGTACTCCGGCATAGTCCAGAGCTGTGGCTGCCAGATAATCAACGCCCATGGACGAAAGCTTATCAAAATTTGGCAGTGACGGTGGAATACCCATGTACATGAGACCATAGTCCAGGTACATGGCTAACTTCTCCTGCAGCTTGTTCTTGAGGCTTTGTGGCAGCAGCGGAATGTTTTGTGCCACAAACTTAACCAGGTCGGATTTGAGTTTTGCATATGTCTCGCTTACCCAGTTTGTGACCTCGGCAAGGAAGCTTATCAGGTCACTGAAGTAGCTGGTCACCGCATCCCAGGCCTCGGCCAACCAGCCTTTGTCTTTTTCCCCGGGTGCCTGAAGCTTGATTACAGTGCCTACCGTCATTCCCGGCACGAGATCTGTCGGGTTAAAACCAGCAATCTCGCCGCCCGGAAAATAGTCCTTGTAGCTGGGATGCCTGACAACCTCATAGTAATACATCCAGTCAGGGGCTTCCCACTTGACAGGCTGATACTCTTTAAAACGGACAGTGGGAAGCAAGGGGTTCAGTTGCTCAGGCGGTGGGTAGTAAGTAATCTGGGTGTCGGCCCGTCCATAGATAATCTTGACGCTTTTAGAATAAGCCGCGCGCACGGTACCGGCATCCTGACCGGGGTAGAGAGCCACAGCGCGAATGTGAAATTCGATGTTCTTGCTCAGCATCACCAGTTGCGTACCTAACATTGATCTCGCGAAGGAGTTAAAGTCTACAGGGATGCCGTTTCGGGAATCAACCAGGTTATCAAAAAGCGGTGTACCCTTTTTAAGTTCCAACTCGTACACCAGGCCCGCGGGATCACGCCAGTTGTCCGTCGATACAGGCAGTTTGTTCCGGGAGACCTGCAGTAAGATCGTATCTATCGTCTGAGGGAATCCTTCTGGGCGGAAATACCAGGGGGATGTCGAACTGGACTGAAACAGTTTCTCATCTGCAGCATGGAAGTCGTTGAACACATCACCGGAATAGAGAGGCTGACCTTGGTACCTTGCCGGAAGCAAATCAAAAAGCAAGGCGAATGGCAATGACTGCCGGGTCTGATATGTTAGGCGGTCACCGTAGATAATCTCCAGTCCACGACCTGCAGCTCCCAGCTTATTTCCCACAGCATCCAGTGCCACAGCGCGAACAAAGTAGCTGGTTTGCTGGGGATTTAAGTACTTGCCACCCACCTTCATCTGAGCTAGCTGAGAGAGAAGACTCTGGTTGAGGATCAGAGCATAGGGATTCTTGCGTTTAGCGTGAATGCTGGCGAAATCCAAAACAAACTCCCGGGTGATTGCGCTTATTTCCCCGCTTTGAAGAAGTCCTCGTGGATTGCGCCAATCTTCAGCGGTGGGGTCAAAGGGCATATCGGCAACCTGCCATACGACACGCGCAACACCCATACCTTCGGTCAGGGTTGCGAACCAGAGCTTCTCGTCCCCGCCGCGCTGGACAAATGCTGCTCTGTGACCTGTTGTGTACACCGGCTTCGTATCAACGAAAATTGCGCCCGTGTCGACCAGACCCGAACCGATAATGGGTATCGAGAAAGTGCTGCCAGGCAAAGAAGCTGGCTTGCCCGGGCCTGACGAAGCGTACAAACTCAGAGTGGGCCGTATGTCCAATTGCACCAGGCTGCTGCCTGGTGTGCTGAAGGCTAAATTCGGCTGTATCAGCGGGGGCTTCTCTGTCACCGTGGAGAACAGGTCCGGCGGTGTCGTGATACCTGGTGGAATTACGACAGCGGAAGGCCGAACCACAGGCTCCGTTGTTCCTCCGCCACCCGGCGAGTCTTCTGTGGAAATCGTCTCGGGGTCTTCTCCCCCCGGAGGATCGGCAGGTGTTGACCACGACCCGGGATCTGTCACCTGCCCCGTGGTCTGCCCGGTAGGTTGCGTTGTAGAACCTTGAGCCGGAGTCTCATCTGGTTTGCTGGCCTCCGTCGGCGGTTGGGTTGACGAAGCGGGCTGAGCTGCGGGTTTCCCCGGTTCCCGCGTTTCAACGGGTTCCTTAGAAGGCGAATCGGCTCTCTTGCAGGCGGTTATAGACAGGCAGGAAAAGGCCAGCGAAAATATCAGCAGCACACACAGAGCGTATCGCGACACATCGAGGACGACCTTTCTGTCCATCACGCTAATGCGCCTCCCATATTTTTTTAGTGTGGTGGCCAACTTACATATGGTGTTTTCTGTCACTGGTTGCTATTCACTTGTATTATAATCTAAACATTCGGATAATTTCTACTATGTAATATGCCGGCGCATAAATAGAGCCGGGACTCGCACAGTCCCGGCTCCGCAGGCCGACTCTATTCCAGTGTAGCTCGGTCAACCACGTAATCGAGCACTTTCTGTTGCAGCACTATCAGTTTTATGTAGGGCAGGCCGTAGTACGCAGTGTACTGGCCATAATCAGAGGTCCCCACGTAACGCTGGAAGTAGTCGATGATGTCTTCCTCTTCGACTGTCAGGCCTGCGTCCTCTGCCACGGCCTGCAGCACCAGGTACATCCTGGCGGTAGACTCATTGTCCTCACTGTAGAGCTCAAGTAAGGCGTCGGAACTGGACACCCCAAGGTAGAGGTTAAGAAAATCGGCAAATCCCATGCCGTATTGGTCTGCATAGCTCTGGTAATAGTCAATCAGGGATTTCTCCTGGTACTCAACTAGCAACGGCGGCAAGGACTTCACTTCCGTATCATCCACCAGCCTCTGTTGCACATACAGAGCAACAGCCGTCCTGCTCATGCCGTCACGAACGTAGTCAGTCAAACCTGATACTGTATTGTATCCATACTGGTCAACAAGAAACTCGGCCACAAAGGCGTCGGTCAGCTCGGGAAGCTCCGATTCGAGGATGTAATTTACGGTAATGGCGAACACGGCGTCCTTGCCGTCCAGTTCGTCGTTGCCGTAATCGTCAGGGAAGCGGACTTCAATGTCGAAGGACTCACCAGGGTTGCGTCCAACCAGTTGCTCCAAGAAACCATCAATATAGTTGGTAACACCTATGGTCACATCGGTGCCCATACCGCCGGTACTGCCACCTGCAAATTCCACACCATCTACACTGCCCACAAAGTCGATGTTCACTGTGTCACCATCTCTGACAACTCTATCAGTGACCAACTTGTCCGAAGCGTAAGCGGAAAGCATAGCCTCAAGCTCTGCCTGTATAGCAGACTCTGGGATTTGGTGAACACTGGCGGGGATTGTAATATTCAAGTAATCAGGCAGAATCACATGGTCCCGGGCCGTGACCCCTGACCAGAAGCCGCCTTCGGAAAGCCCGTAACTGGGAGTAAAAGTCGTTTCAACGGGGTCCACAGGCGCAGGAGCAGGCGGTTCTTTGGGAGCGCAAGCGATCAGGCTGGAGAGAGAAAACGCCAGAATCAGCACAGATGTCAGCAATAGCTTAAGTCTCTTCATGCAACAACCTCCACGGGCAAAGTTCTGTAGGGGGAAAAGCAGACTTCATGTGAGCCAAAAATCCATACAGTCATTATAACCAATAACCCGGCGCAACATGTGAAGAACTTATGAATTTTGCCGATATCAAGGGAAGGTGCCCTTTCTAACAGCCAGGATTATAATGTAATTGGCATGATGGTTCTTTTGCCAGAAAGGGTGGATTTCGATGAGTGACTGGAAGTCTTTGCTACGCAGTGATCCGACAGATTGGCTGTTACAGGAAGACAACCCTTCCGTGCGCTACCTGGCCTTGCTGGACCTGTGCGACAAAAGCAGCTCTGACGATGATGTGCAGGGAGCCAGGCAAGACATTATGACTAGAGGGATGGTGCCACACATCCTTCAATTGCAGGATACCTCGGATTACCGTGCCTGGCGCACTCGCTTCTACACCAATAAATATCGGGGCCTGGTATGGCAACTCATCGTGTTGGCGGAACTGGCGGCGGAGAATGTGCCGACGATAGCAGAGCAATGTGAATACCTACTTTCCCATTCACAGGAGTTGCATTCGGGCGGATTCTCTCAGAACCGTGCTGCACGCACGGGAGGTGGCCGGCTCAGCGAAGTCATACCCTGCCTTACGGGCAATATGGCCTGGGCTCTCATGAGATTTGGCTACCTGTCAGACCCGAGAACCCAAAAAGCCGTTGAGTGGCTGACCGCCCACATGCGATTCAATGACGGTATCGAGTTGGTGCCGCAGGATGAGCC
>DDWC01000005.1 GCA_002345475.1 Firmicutes bacterium UBA2296 | reverse complement strand
GCACAACCCTGCGGAACCCGCCACGAGCTTTGTCTTCGACCATCTTCCATCCTTTGTCTTCCATAAGTGAGCGCGCCTGGTCTTCCGGATAATACGAGCCGATGGGCTTTGCCGGGCTGGCAAAAGCTGGGTCATCCGCGCTAACCAAAACCTGAGTCACCACACTGGCAATCGACCTCGGCTCCCCGGACTCACGAAGTATGTTGCCAAGGGCCTGCTGAATCATGTATCCGATTTGCCCTTGGGTAGCTGCCCCGCACATATCCAGGGGCATCACCGGCACGCTATCCGCGGCCAGTTCGTTTTGTAGCAGAACCGCCCCAACCTGAGGGCCGTTGCCATGGGTTATGACCACCTGGTTCCCAGCTCTCACCAGTGCAGCTGCCGCCAGACAGGCCTGCCGGACATTTGCACGCTGCTCCTCTGCGGTGCCTCGCTCGCTGGATTTCAGAATGGCGTTACCACCGAAGGCTACAACTATTTTCTCAGACATAAATCTCCCCCTTGATCAATCTACAAATATGGTTTCAACGTAATTTGACGTGGCCAGAGCCAGCATAGAACCGTATCCAGGCGTGAAGCCAAGTCGGTCACCCACTCTAATTGCAGGTGACTCTTCGACATCAAGGAGCAGGTGATCGCTACTGGCTCCTAGCACAATCGCCCCCGGCAATAGCGGACTCAACCCATCTATTGACACATCCTGTCTACCTATAGCCAGGATTGCTCTTTTGCGGACACCTCTGTCCACAAAGGTCGGATACTCGCCAAAGGCGTCCTGGCCCAGTGCGCCTACAGGCACCGATGGCTTTGCCTGAAGCTCTATTACCTCTGCTTCCAGGCGGCATGTGTCGGTAAATGTTCCGGGCAAGGGTTGTCTGTTTAGGGCTTCCAATCCCAGCAGTATGCCTTCGCCAATGCGTAGATGAGTGATTCCAGAAGGCAACTGCCCACCAAAGAGCATGTTGAGAATGCCCGAATTGCCGCCGGAAACCTCGATCCTGTGACCCAGGATATCCTGCGCCTCAGCCGCCAGAGTCACCAGATGCGACATGTTATGGCTGTCCGGGATCACGCCACCGTAACAGGTGAGGTTTGTTCCGAGGCCCCATACCCGTAGTCCAGGCAGCGCTGCGGCAGCGCGCGTCAGGTTCTTCAACCCGTCCGGCCAAACCCCTTCTCGCAGGTCACCAAGGTCGACCATCAAAACCACTCTGTGCTCTTTGCCAAGCTCCGTGGCATGACGAGACAATGACCTGAGTGTATCCAGCTCGGAGTTGAGGCTGATGTCGCAAAGCTCGACGGTTTCTCTTGCTCGGCTGATCTGCGGCAGCCTGAGCAGCATAAAATCAGCCCTAATGTCTGCATCACGCATTGCCTTTATGTTTTCCAACCGGGAATCTCCAATGCCGACACAGCCACCGGCAAGCAAGGCCGTGGCTACTTCAGGCCGACCTGCCAGACCTTTGCCAACACCAAAGATGTCGATGCCGTACTCGCGGGCTTTTGTGGCAACTGTTCGGGCATTGTGTGTGACTTTCTTTAGGTCAACGTAGAGTTTAGGCATTATTGCCCTCCATTCCCAGACTGCGTTTCATAAGGCGCAAAGCCGCTTCCGGGTATTCGCGACCGAGGACACCCAGCACTGCCATATTGTAATCATTGTCTATCAGCACTTTGTACCTCTTAGGGTAGAGCTCCTGCTTGGCAGAAACTCGCAGGGCAGAGGAAAGAATTTCCGGTGCATTTCTGAGCTTGGTTAAGGGGCCACCGGTGCCGACGACCCACTGAACAGCTGTAAGATCCTTGCCCTGAGCTACCGTGGTACGACCACCTGGCCCGTACAGGTGCCTAAGACGGCCCACATGCCTGTCCAGAGCCAACTCCACTGCTTTTTTTGTGAGAATGGCCAGGACGGCAAACTGTTCATGGGTCCCGGGTATAGCCGGCCAGTTCTGCAGAATTTCATCGAACTGCTCCCGCGGCATGGACAGTTCACTATCCCGGATTAATGCGCCCACCTGACCTGCATTAACATAAACACCCAGATCGCCCTCGACTGTGCGCTTGGCAAGGGGCTCCGGTGATACAGCCAAGCGCGAAATTTCCTCGCTGCCGGTTGTCACGGAGTGTACATCAGTAGTGGCTCCTCCCACGTCCACGACCAGAAGGTCGCCGATGCTTGCGGCCAGGAGACGTGCGGCGCTCATGACCGCCCCGGGTGTTGGCATGATGGCGCCAAGGACCATATCACGAATTTTGGACATGCCCGGAGCATGTATTATGTGTTGTTCGAACACGTCCTGTATGGCGGATCGTGTCGGTTCAATATTCAGTTCGTCGATGCGCGGGTACACGTTTTCTACCGCAATTACTGCTTTGTTGCCCCCTCGCAATATTTCCATTACTTCTTCACGGCAGGAGATATTCCCTGCGTAGATAATGGGGGCGTTAATTTCAAGCCTAGCTAAAGCATGTGCGTTGCTTATGGCGGTATCACGTTCACCATGATCTACCCCCCCAGCCAGCAGGACTATGTTTGGTCTGATGGCTGACGTCTCAATCAGTTCACGATCGGACATCTTTCCTGCGGTCACCAGTTTTATGACGGCGCCGGCTCCTAGAGCCGCTTCCTTAGCAGCCCTGGCCGTCATCTCATATGCCAGGCCGTGGACCGTCATGCGCAGTCCACCGGCAGCGCTACTGGTGGCCAGCATGCGTTCCCACTTCACGGAACCGCCCAGGTTGTCCGACAGGTCTGTGATGGCTGCACGCAAGCCTTCTGTCACGTCCCCCGACTCCACCGAGGTGGGCGCGACGCCCTGACCGGCAAAGGTTGGCTGTGATGTTTCAAGACCGCAAAAGGCATTCACCACGGTAGTGGTGCTGCCGACTTCTGCGACCAGGACGTCGACAGCTATCTCCCTCACTTAAGGCCACGCTCGCGACGATTCTTAAGCATGAAACTGGCCACATGTATACCCTTGGTACCGCGGCCGAATCCGGCGTCCATGCCACACTCTACCGCTATCTCGTGTGTTACCTGAGTGCCGCCACCGATCAGAATCAGTTTGTCCCGCACGCCCTTTTCCACACACAGGTCGTGCAGTTTCCGCATATTGACCCTGTGGATGTCGGAATGGGTGATTATGGTGCTAATGAGAATAGCGCGTGCGTCAAGCTCAATGGCGGCATCGATGACCTTTTCGATAGGCACAGAGGTGCCCAGGTAGTGGCTTTCGATGCCGAAGGCTTCTAGACCGCCATGCTTGATGTCCATGATTTCTCGCAGGCCGACTGAATGCTCGTCTTCTCCCACTGTGGCCGCAACCACTTTGACGGGATGCTCAAGCACCATTCGTTTGATATCTTCTGTGCCAAGGACCTCCTCTTCCTTGGGGATTCTCAGTTCTTTGGGGTCGACCCCCCCTGTGAATCTCCCCTTGACTTCGAGATATGTTCCTTCAGCCACCTGCATAGTCTGGCGATGAATTACTTCGGCGTCAGACAGCCCCATTTGCCTGGCCATCTCCAGTGCGGCGAAGTGCGCAGTACGGGGTTCTGCCGGCAGAAACAGTTGAACGCTGACAATACCGTCACCTGCCCATTCCACTTCTGGCCTGATTAACCCCTGCGGGTTGGCTGCCCTGGCCGCGGCCAGGCGCATGTTCACATTGTCCGACTCATCAAGTTCATCAATGTAGCCTGCTTTCTCCGGGAAGCACATGGTGCATCCCCCCGCTTCTTCACACAGCTTATTGCGGTCATCGGGCACATTGTTGTAGCCGAAGTGATGGCAGACCGGCGCGAAATAGTCTCTTTCGCGCTTCACTATGCTGTCGGCGCCCACTCCCGCATCACGTCTGCGGGCAATGCCGTCACCATTGCGCTCTGGATAGTGCCCGCTATCCACGAAAAAGCCAGCCTCTACGGCATCAAAGTATCCCCCTGCGGCGAGAATTTCCTCCATAAAGAGGATTGCTCTTTCCTTGAGTTCCCTAACACGTTCGCCCAGTATGCCGTCTCGTTTGATTTCTACCAGATCCAGCAGGCCGTCCATCGCGAGAAGTGCCTGTTTGGCTGTGTTCACTGCGCTCACGTTATTGTAATGCCAGGGCACGTTGCGTCCCTCATCAGGGGTAATGGTGCTCTGGATATCCACACTGGTAAGGCGAGATATGAGAAGGTTCAGGGTATGGCTTACAGTGGCTTCTCTGGTATCGGACTCGATGTACTTTGTGTTCATTTGAGCCCGCATCTTGTACTCGCCAAATAACTCCCGCAAGGCAACCGCGTACGGCAGGTCGAAGCTGAGGGCCGGAATAGGTGCGGCACTGGGGGGCACGGTAGAGAGACAGATGTTTTCAGCTGCCATGCCCACCTGACGGGAAAAAGCACAGTTGATAGCATGCTGGACCATAAGC
>DDWC01000110.1 GCA_002345475.1 Firmicutes bacterium UBA2296 | reverse complement strand
GTAACCTATGTCGTGACACTGTACCTCTATGAACAATGGACACGAGAGAGTAGTCGCGTGGCAAAAGGCGCACCAGTTTGTATTTGAGCTGTATAAGGCCACCACGGACTTTCCTAAAGACGAGCAATATGGCATCACCTCACAAATTCGGCGGGCAGCAGTATCCATACCCGCTAACATTGCGGAGGGGAAAGCCAGAGGCACAGATAAGGACTATGTCCGGTTTCTCTACATCGCCAGAGGTTCCTGTGCTGAGGTGGAATACTTGCTGTTGCTGTCCAAGGATCTGGGCCTTCTCACAGACAATCAGTTCGGGCATCTTGATTCCAGCGTTCGAGAAGTTGGAAGGGTGCTTAACGGGCTCATAAAGTCCCTCTCGTGAGCTTCAAGTGGCTGGCGCCTGGCGCCTGGCGGCTGTTGGCTTTATTTCAGGGCTGTCGACTCCTAACCAAAAAAAGAACCGGTCCTCAGTATCAGAGGCCGGTTCTTATTGTTGCTATGTCATCTAGAACGTTGCGCCAGCGGGCTTCCCAGGTGTGTTCCCGAAGTAAGCGGGCGCGGGCGTTGTGCGCGAGTGTCTCAAGTTTATGGGGTTCGGCGAGATAGGCTTTAAGCTGGCTCACCAGGTCGTCCAAGCCGTCGCACCCTACTACCTCTTCACCGTAAGTGAAATAGTCCTGCATCTCGTCGAAGACCTCGGTGAATACCGGAGTTCCGCAGGCTACGGCCTCGAAGAGCCCTACCTTGACGTTGATAAACCCCGCCACCGTAGCCGAAAAGGACAGATAGACTTTGCCGCTGTTTAGAGCTTGCACGTGGGCTTCGCCGTTTACCTGTCGTCCCCGGGGGAATATGCCAAAGCGCTTCCAGCCCTTGCCGTAAAGGCCAACGCGAAAGTGTTTGTCCAGCTCCCGCACCACCTCGAGGCGGTCGGCGCGAGGGCGCCCTACGATAATAACGTCGTATTTCCTGTCTACCTGCGGCAGGGGTCTGTGGAAGTCTGCACTGGCGGCAAAAGGCAGTAGTCTGGCTTTGACGCCGATGTTGTCGTAGTCAGCCAGCGAACGCCGGGCGTTGGTGTAGAAGAGGTCGTATAGACCGGCGTATTTGCTGCCCTGTTCTACAAAGACATCGGGGTCGGAAAGGGATATGCCTACCAGCGTTACTCCCTGTCGGCGCAGGCGCTGGGCAGTCTCTGGCTTCAGACTCATGCCACCTGAGTTGACAATCATGACTTCTGGGCTGCAGGACTGCATCAGCCGTTCAATCTTGGCGTCCTTGATCCAGTTAACCTGGCCTTCCCGTTCTACCCATACGGAAGGGCGTTCACCGTAAAGTTCGGTGTCCACAAGTCGCGACTCTGGAGCCGCCTTTTGCAGGTCCCTGGCCATAAGAGCCACAATGTCGTTTTCGCCCATCCAGTAAGATCCAAAGTGCACGATGCGCATGGTCATCACCTCCTGTAAAGCATAGCATTGCCGGGCATTGTGGGGAAGAGTCAGCCCTGCTGTAGCCTGTCTATTTGGGGAGGGGTGGGTTATAATTGAGTGGAATGGGGGTCCCCATGCGCTTGGCGCTTGGCGCTTAGCGCTTTGTGGAGGCGAGGTCATTTGTGGCGGGAGAGAGGATTAGTGTCCCAAAGCACCTGATCTGATACCAGGGACCTTACACCTCTTATCAAGACAAAGGAGCGATGTACGTGAAGTTTTTTCTCGACACAGCTAATGTAGATGAAATCAGGAAAGTGGTTAAGCTTGGCGTTATCAGCGGGGTTACGACAAACCCGTCGTTGATAGCCAAGGAAGGCAAGGAATTCTTCCCTACCATCCGCGAAATATGCTCAATTGTAGAGGGGCCCGTAAGCGCCGAAGCTGTGAGCCTTGATGTGGAAGGTATGCTGCGAGAGGCCAGGGAACTGGCGGCACTGGCGCCAAACGTAGTGGTCAAAATCCCCATGACTGAGGCCGGCCTTGAGGCCGTTAACACACTAAGCAAGGAAGGCATAAAGACTAACGTGACGCTTATCTTCTCGGCCAACCAGGCTTTGCTGGCTGCCCGCGCCGGAGCTACCTACGTCTCGCCCTTTGTGGGTCGCCTTGACGATATTTCGAACCCTGGTATGCAGGTTGTTAAAGACATCGCCAACATCTTTGCCATCCACGACATATCCACTGAGATTATCTCGGCCTCCATAAGGCATCCCACCCACGTGCTGGAATCCGCCCTCCACGGAGCCCACATAGCCACCGTCCCCTACAAAGTCATTAAGCAGATGATCGAGCATCCGCTGACGACGAGTGGGATTGAGAGGTTTTTGGAGGATTGGCGCGCGGTAAGTAAGTAAAGTAGTTGTCAGTTGTACGTTGCTAGTTGTCTGTAGACCGGCGCCCGGGGTTGGCGCTTAGCGCTTGGCGCTTGGCGCTTAGTAGTAGCAGTTGAATCTGTGTTGGAGGTAGAGTATGGCTGATTCGAAGGGTTTACATGGCTTGGAAGTACGGCAGGATGCTCGCGCATTGGCGGGTAGAGTCTATGTACTTAGTCGCGATTTCCCTGCGTATGAGCAGTATGGTTTAGTGTCTCAGATGAGGCGGTCGGCAGTATCTGTGATGTCAAATATTGCTGAAGGGTATGGCAGATACTCCCGCAAGGATTTCTCACACTTTCTGCACATGGCCCGGGGATCATTGCTTGAGTTGAAGAGCCTCTGCATCTTATCCGCCGACTTAGGATTTCTCAGGGCTGAGCAGCGTGAAAAAATCGAGATCGATTGCGATAATGTAGGCAGAAGGCTAAATGCCCTGCTCCGTTCTCTTCAACAGACTGTAAACAGTCCGGTGAAGGTTGCGGCTCAATCAAAGGCTAACCAAGCGCCAAGCGCTAAGCGCCA
>DDWC01000249.1 GCA_002345475.1 Firmicutes bacterium UBA2296 | reverse complement strand
CGGCGGCAGCTGCCAGTAATGCGTTCCTGCCACCTTCAGGACTGGCTCCGGCATGGGCAGGAACACCAGTAAAGACAACATCGGCCTTGCTTGTGGCCAGAAAACCTGTGGTTCCGCAAATCAGCTGGCCGCTCTTTCTGGCGCCAAAACCCAAATGGCCGCTAAGGAAAAAGTCGACTGAGTCAAGGACCCCTGCAGCCAGCATGGCTCGAGCTCCCCGTGAACCCTCCTCAGCTGGCTGGAAGATCAGGCGAAATCGACCGTTCAGTGTGGACTCCATACTTTTTAGCACCCTGGCTACACCAAGCCCGATGGCAGCATGGCCATCATGTCCACAGCCATGACACGCGCCAGGGCGTCGCGAGGCAAAGCCCTGTCTGTAAGGTCGGTGGTCAGAGCGGGCATCCTCTGTCAGATTGTTGGCATCGATATCGAAGCGCATGGCCACAGTCGGTCCCGGGCGTCCCGTCTCGATTTCGACCACAACTCCTGTAAACCCGTCACGCACTACGCTCACCCACGACGGATCAGCCCCGTTTTGCAG
This sequence comes from Firmicutes bacterium UBA2296, assembly GCA_002345475.1. Classification (GTDB taxonomy): domain Bacteria; phylum Bacillota; class UBA994; order UBA994; family UBA994; genus UBA2296. Next base: position 11,284 of record DDWC01000249.1, on the reverse strand, counting down.
CGCCCATTCAGCCGCCCGGTTCATTTCCTCCTGTGAAGGCATGGCCACGCGGTGCTCTTTCGCGATCACCTCTCTGCCCGCCTTCACCTTGTATCCCATCTCGGTCAGGCTCGAAGCAATAAACGCCGCTGTCCAGACTTCCAACCAGGCGGGTTCAGCATGAGCGTGGAACAGACGGCGCCAGGCTACTACCTGTTCTCTCAAACTATAGACTAGACTCTCCATTACGACAGCTCCTCCAGTGATAACATAGCTAAACGACAAAGAAGTTCGACACCGTGCGGCAGAGCCTCTTCATCGAATGTGTACCTGGGATTATGTATCGGGTAGCCAACGGTGCCCTGCTCTCGACACCCGAGCCACAGGAATGCGCCGGGAACCTGTTGGGCGAAGAAGGCAAAATCCTCGCCTCCCATGGATGGCCTGCTGACCTCGACAACACCTGTCTGCCCAAGAGTCTCCACAACTGCGCGTCTGGCCACGGACAGCGCCCACGGGTCATTGTGCAAGGTTGGATATCCTTTTTCATAGGTTACCTTGGCCGTAGCTCCTTGCGAGAGAGCCGTATGCTCAACAAGAGTTGTGATACGCGCTGGCATTATCTCCCGGAGTTCCTCGTTTTGTGTACGCACCGTGCCATCCAGATGGGCTTCTTCAGCAATGACATTGTACCTGCTTCCCGCCTTGAGTTCACCTATTGTAACGACCGCCGCATCCATGGGATCAACCTGGCGACTGACGATAGACTGCAGTGCGGTCACTATGCTACTGGCAACCAATACTGCGTCTACTGCCTGGTGAGGCATAGCCCCGTGTCCACCTTTCCCGACAACATGAATGCGCAGCCTGTCCGAAGCGGACATCAAAGGCCCTTCTTTCAGTCCAACATGTCCCAACGGGATTTCTGGCCAAAGGTGAAGTCCATATACCAGAGCAGGCTGCGGATTGTCCAGGACACCCGCCTCAATCATGTCCTTGGCTCCTCCATGGGGGGCGCATTCCTCTGCCGACTGGAAAAGGAGCTTTATTGTTCCCCGCCACCGGTCCTTGGTGTCGCTGAGAATCCTTGCTGCCGTCAACAACATGGCGGTGTGTCCATCATGACCGCAGGCGTGCATAACACCGGGATTTTGCGAGGCGAAGTCGAGCCCAGTCTCCTCCGTCAAAGACAATGCATCAATGTCGGCCCGCAATGCTATGCAAGGTCCCTCTGAGTAGCCCTGCAGTACTCCCATTACGCTGACGCCACCCACACCTTCGGTGACCTCAGCCCCCAAAGCTCGCAGATACTGCGCTACATACCGCGCAGTCTGGTGTTCCTCATAACCTATCTCAGGATGCAGGTGAAAGTGCCTCCTGAGTCGGATGACCTCTGCCTTGTGCTCATTAACAAGACTCTTAAGATATTCCATGACAGAACCTCCTCTGGTGTCTCTCTTCTTTCTCATCAGATCATTGACGGGAAACCCAGCTGACGCAGTCCTTCAAACAGGACCACCGCTACGGCATTTGACAGATTCAGTGATCGGGCGTCCTTTCTCATGGGTATGCGGAAAGTCGACTCAATTTTTTCCCTGACTAGTTCAGTCGGTAACCCTGCTGTCTCCTTGCCGAAAACGATAAAGTCGCCGGGTGCATAACTCACTTCGTGATAAAATCGCGTGCCCCTGGTGCTCAAATAGTGAAACTTGCCCGAGGGGTTCTGCTGCCATAGTTCCGACAGCGACTCGTGTCTCTCAACCTCAAGGAGATGCCAGTAGTCCAGCCCGGCACGTTTCAGTTGTCTGTCGTCAATGGAGAACCCAAGTTTACCCACCAGGTGCAGTTTCGCTCCGGTTGCCGCGCAGGAGCGCGCTACATTACCTGTGTTGGGCGGAATTTCCGGTTCCACGAGAACAATGTTCAGCATAGCCATCCCTCCTGTGTGTGAAGCCGTCGGCTAGATTAGGTGCAGGCTGGTCTGCCTTCCGTCCAGAAAGTACACCTTGTCGTTGGTGAACAAAATGTCCTCCTCAACGGCCATCTTAATCCTCTGTCCACCCCACTCGGGTATTTCAAACTTGACGTTGAGCTCCATGGAATGGCAAGTGTTGTCAAACAGCTCATAGTCGCCCCTGCCAGGTACGCCGCCCTGCATATCCCACAACCCAATGGTGGTCCCTGCCCCGTGACCGTGATATCCCAGTGGGTGAGTGTAAACTGTAGCGTCCAGGCCTTCCTGCCGGGTGGTGTGCAGGATGGCGGCAAGGATCTCATTTCCCGAGCGCCCCGTGACCAGCTTACTGGCGTGAATGTCCTGGACACGATTGCCCGCGGCCAGTGCCGCCCTGAGACCGTCCGGAGCAGTGGTCTCACCGGGACGCAGAATGTAGGCATTCTGCTGAGTATCCGTGCACAAGCCCAGATATACCAGACCGACATCACACCATAACAGATCCCCCGGCGCCACAGGGGAGTTACCTGCCACTTGCCCTGTACCCCTTCTTTGTGCGCTGACTCCCGGATGAAACCAGGCTCTAAGACCAATGTCGTGGATACGCTGCCTGATCCACCAGGAGATGTCCTCGCAGGTAGTGATTCCGGGGTGCACGACTCGGCCAGAAAAAGCCTCGGCGATTATCCCGTGGGCAATTTCGACTATCCCACTATAGGCGTCCATCTCCTGAGGAGTTCTGGTCTCAAGCCAGGCCAGGCACAGTCGTTCCGCTCCTCTTAGCCGGGAGCGATACTCTGCGGGCATAACTTTCCACATTTGCTCATACAGGGCATGACTCAAACCGTCGCCGAAAGCAAATGTCTCAGAGACATTGATGCCTATGGTCCGCGGGTTATGCTCCCTGATGACTCGGATCAGAGCCTGCCACTGGTCTTCACGCTCGGGGTCCCAGGCGGCGCGGTAAGCGCCAAAACCATAACGGGCCAGGTTAAGAGTCTCCACAGATCCGTCATCCTTGAGAACAAAGATTAGCATGGTCAGCCTCCGCGCCGACAACATGGTGGCGGGTACCAGACTGTCAAACACCGGGTCTTCGTTGTACTCTCTGGCGGCCACTATCCACATGTCAAAGCCTTCGCGTTTCATAATCAGCGGCAAAACCGTGGCCAGCCTGTCGGCCAGCCAGACATCCGTTACCTGTGCCTGCTTTCGCAGAGGGAGTATCTTGTCGCGCCAGGACGAACCGACTACGCTTGCATCCATGTTTGTACCTCCTCATAATTCGCATTTGCTTCAGAACGGAGAGACTAACCGGTCCCCCAAAGAGCCAAGAAGCCCCTTGCGGGGCTTCTCTATGTTTCCTTTGCTGCTTTCTAGTTACAGCAGCAATCGGAATTGCAGCAGCAGTCGTCGTCACAAAGGTCATTATGATAGACAACGCCGTCAATCATTGTCAGCACGCAACTGGTCATGTTGCAGAAGGGATGTCCATCGAAAATAGCGATATCGGCATCCTTACCCACTTCCAGACTGCCGACGCGGTCGCTGACACCAATTAGCTCCGCGCTGTAGATGGTCACTGACTTGAATGCCTCTTCTTCCGGCATACCATGCTTGATGGCCAAACCGGCATGCATAGGCAGCCATCTGGTTCCTGACGAAGTATCTGCCTGCAAGACGACGCGAACACCGGCTTTAGCCAGTATGCCAGGGTTCTCCAACTTTACCTCCCAGAGTTCGTGCTTGCTCGGCCCCATCAGCAAAGGACCGACAACGCAGACGACACCCTTCTCGGCCAGGATGTCAGCTATTTTGTAGCCCTCGGTGGCGTGCTCCAGACTGTAATCGAGGTTGAACTCTTCAGCCACACGAATAGCTGTGATCATATCGTCGGCTCGATGACAGTGAATGCGGGCCTTCAGTTCACGCTTGAGAACCTTGCCCAAAGCCTCTAACTTAAGATCGCGATCTGGCAGTTTTGGCTCCCCGTCTCCCTTTTCAGCAACCGCGCGCTCTATCTTGTTGAGATAGTTTTGGGCCTGCACCAAGGCTTCGCGCAACACAGCAGCTACACCCATGCGGGTAGAAGGTGCCTTCTTCTGCTCACCGTAGACACGTTTGGGGTTCTCACCCAGGGCCATCTTCATGGCTTCAGTGCCCGGTATGGCCATCTCTTCCGCGGTGCGCCCGCGCAGCTTGATAGCCAGTCCGGTCCCACCCACCAGATTCGCCGAGCCGGGGCCGGTATAAAGCGTGGTAAAACCCGCTTCACGCACTATGGGAATCGCCGGGTCAAATGGATTAAGGGCATCGATGCCGCGAATCTGGGCAGTAATCGGATGGGTCATTTCGTTGCCGTCAGCAGTCGCGGGTACACTAGGCTCGCCAAACAGAGAAATGTGGCTATGCGCGTCGATAAGACCGGGCATAACAACCTGCCCTCTGGCGTCTATAATTTCATATCCCTCGGGTATTTGGAGATCTGCTCCCAGAGCCTCTATTTTCCCGTCCTTGACCAGAATTACTCCGTTTTCAATCGTGCCATTGGTAATTGTCATCACTTGGCCGCCTACAATTGCGTACATATGTACTCCCCCTCATAACGATAGTGTTGTGAACTCCTAATAGATTCTCGCCCCGCAGCTAAAATCCTTCTGTAATGAAAAAATCCGTCTCGCCAACACCTCAGTGTTGCAAGACGGGGTTTGTTAATCTTTGCAGTCTGACTTGATACTGCAGGACGAGCAGCTGCCGGTGCAGCCCCTGATTTCCACCACCAGAGACAGACATCGTGGGCAGCGCAACTGACCTGCAGGTACAGGAGCCCCGCACTTTGGGCATTTGCTTTCTTANNTTTGGGCATTTGCTTTCCATCAGATAATCACCTGAGCTACAAGCCCACCCACGAAAAAGGCCACGGCAAAGGCACTAAGCCATAACCCCAGCGCCTCTTTCCAGCTGCGCTCCTTAAACATAACCAGGATGGTGGCAATACAGGGGACGAAGAGCGTTATAGTGACCATAGAAACCACGGTCTGTGCAGCCGTGAGGTCCATGCTGGCCAATCCCGCCGCCCCGAAGTCACGGCGCACAATACCCATGATAAAGGCCGTGGCCGCTTCTCGCGGCAACTTCAGCCAGCCCACGGTCAATGGCGCAAAGGCACTTTGAATTGCCGTCAAAGCCCCGCTGAGTTGCAGTAAGCTGATGATAAGCGCGCCAAGGGCAAATAGTGGGGCCGCTTCCACGATGAACATGTAGGACTTGCTCCCAGTCTTTTTGAGCACGTTCTGGGCCCGGGGCAAACGCAGTGGCGGGAGGTCTATGAGCAGATCGGAGGATTTGCCTGGCATGACTTTGTTGAGGATCCAGCCAATGGCCAGAAACACGCCGACGATGGTCGACATATAGATCGCGATATTCTGCCAACCCAGAGGTGCTATCAACCCGACTATAACTCCGAGCTGAGCAGAACAAGGTATGGTGATAGCCAGTAGCGCTATGGCGATGAACCGCTCACGGGATGTCCCCAGCAGTCGCGTGGTAATAGTGGCCATGGTGACACAGCCGAAGCCGAGAATCATCGGGATAACCGCCCGACCGTTGAGTCCGATGCTGGTGAAAGCTCGGTCCAATAGAGCGGCGATGCGGGGAAGATAACCTGAATCTTCCAGGATGGAAAGAAGCAGGTAAAAACCAATAACCAGTGGTAATAGCAAGCCGAAGACGTAGGTAACCGTCATGGTTAAGACGCCGAACTCACCCACCAGAAGAGTTCCCAGAACCGACTCCGCGCTGATAAATCTGGTGACGAAACCCTCTACAGCAGGCTCATACATGCCCTGCATGACTACCTCTTCGGTGATTTCTACCACCGTCTGAGCGATGAATACTCCTATTACATAGTACATAGCCCACAAAGTCGCCAGCAGCATGGGTATGCCCGTAAGTGGCTTGACCATCATCCGACCGAGAATCGTGGAAAAGCGCGCACCTTTGGTCTGCTCGCTAACCACGTGATGAACCAGATCGTTCACACGTTCTCGCCTGGCCAGATATATGCGTTCCCGGCTGCCCGGGACTGTAAGGCCATGCCTCAAAGCAACATCTTCATCATCTTCCAGATACAGGAGCGCCTCTCCCTTGGTTCCCAGGCGGTCCAACAACCTGTTCAAGTCATCAGAGACATACTCGCCAATAGTGCCTGGACGGGGCCTCTTCATGGCTTCATTAAGCTCTGCAAAACCCTGTTTCTTTACAGCGACGGTACCCACAACCGGCACACCGAGCAGGTGCGAAAGAAGCTCCAGGTCGATCTTCAACCCTCCCTCAACTGCTTCATCAAGCATGTTGACGGCAACGACCATGGGTATTCCCATGTCAATGCATTGAAGCGTAAGGAACAGGTCTCTCTCCAGGTGAGCGGCGTTGACGACATTGACAATTACGTCAGCTGTCAGGGCGACATCTCTGGTTACTCTTTCCTCGTCATTAAAGGCCGAAATGCCGTAAACGCCAGGAGTATCGATAAAGAGATTGTCACCAATCCTGGCCTGGGTTATTTCGACAGTTGTTCCCGGGAAGTTGGATACATCCACATACATGCCCGTAAGGGCGTTAAAGAAGACGGATTTGCCGGAGTTGGGATTGCCAACCAGCACAACACGCCGCATGTCAGATTGCTCGACGTGAACATGGTGACTGGGACGCCTGCCGTGTCTATGCATTCCTGGCGTCCCCCAGGGGATACACGACAGAAATCTCATTGGCGAGGTTGCGTCCTATCGCATAATGCATGTTCCCCCGCTGCACGATGACGGGCCCCGCGCGCAAGACCTCTTCGACAGTGATTTCAGAGCCCTCAGATATGCCAAATCGTATAGCCTGCGCCCGCACCACATCGTTTGTGATGCACTGAATAAGCGCCACGTCGCCCCGCTTCAAATCGCTTAAGGTCATCTCGCACCTCCTGCTGCTATTGATAATCATTCTCACTGATTATACCTGAGAGAAGGGGCCCCGTCTAGCCCCTCGTTACTATTTTATCACTCGTCTCCTTCACCCTTGATAACCGCCAGCGGCTTCAGGCGCACAACAGGCCTGGTCAGGCCAATGGACGCCAGCACCAGGGTAACTTCATCGATATCTTTGTAGGCAGCGGGTGCTTCGTCAATGATGCGCTTGAGTGAACTGGAGTTTACCTTGACCTCCCCCAGGCTCTCCCTCATGGCGGAGACTGAGATCTTCTTTCGGGCTTCGCTGCGAGACATCACTCTTCCGGCGCCATGATTGACCGAGAAAAATGTCTCGGACAGTTCCGCTGTGCCGGAGACCACGTAGGAGCCAGTGCCCATTGTGCCAGGGATCAAGGCAGGGTGGCCCGTCTCTCTATAAGCTGGAGGGTTGTCTCTGTGCCCAGGTGGTAACGCCCTGGTAGCACCCTTGCGATGAACTAACACGTCTTTGCCAAAGTGCCGTTCGAACTTGGCTATATTATGGGCAACATCATACACCTGCCGAATGTCCCCCGGTGCAATACCTACCACGCGACTGAGCACCTCGCGCACGTGATGTGCCATCAACTGGCGGTTAGCGAAAGCGTAATTCACCGCACAGGCCATAGCTGCTAAATACCTTTGCCCTTCAGCAGAGGCAATGGGGACTGCTGCCAAACCTTTGCTCGGCAATTGTATGTTGTAGCGGGGAGCAGCCGCCAGCATCAGCCGTGAGTAGTCGGTACAGACCTGATGCCCCAGACCGCGGCTACCACTGTGTATCATAACCGCCAGCGTTCCCGGGGCAAGGCCGAACCGCGTAGCCAGTTCTTCATCAATGACGCGATCCACCAGGCAGAACTCGAGAAAATGATTACCACCACCCAGGGTGGAAAGCTGGTGCATCCGTTTCACAGCTTCAGCGGGCAAAGCTGCCGGATCTGCTCCTGTGAGACAACCCTCTTCCTCGGTATGGGAGATATCCCCGGGAAGCCCGTACCCTTCTGCGACTACGGCACGGCTACCTTGACACATAACATGTTCGAGATTGCCCGTGCGGTACTGTGCCAAAGGAGAGCTGCGACCAATGCCCGAAGGTATGCGCTGCTCAAGCGCTTCCATCAGCCTGGCCAGTTCTACCTGGCTAAGTTTGTCGGCAGGGAAAGGAGTGGACATCAGCCTTACCCCACAGTTAATATCCATGCCCACGGCTCCGGCTGAGACAACCCCTTCCCTGGCGTCAGTCGCCAGAACCCCCCCGATGGGAAGTCCGAAGCCGCTGTGCATATCGGGCAAGCCGACCACATGGCCAAAGGCCCCCCGCAACTCGGCGGCCTGTGCCAACTGGTTCAGGGCAGTATCGTTACCCAGCTGTTTCCTGAGTTTTTCACTTAGATAAACGCGACCCTCAACAAGCATTTTGCCTGTACGCGGCAGGATCCATTTGTTGCGTCCCGCAGGTACCAGCATGGGGAAAACACCTCCTAAATATTCTTCACTATAGCCTCTCTCGCCAGCACGTCACACCGCTCGTTCCACTGATCGCCAGCATGCCCTTTCACTTTGACCCAGGTTACTCTGTGAACTCTGCTGAGTCGGAGCAGTTCTTTCCACAAGTCCTGATTCTCTACTGGCTGCCTGCGAGCGTTCTGCCATCCGTTCTTCTCCCATTTGGCGAACCAGTCCTGGCGGAAGGCATTAACCAGATAGGCGCTGTCGCTGTAGAGGGTCACAGCGCAGTTCTGTTTCAAAGCCTTGAGGCCCTCTACTGCCGCAGTCAGTTCCATTCGCTGGTTCGTCGTGTGTGGCGCAAATCCGCTGATTTCCTTAAATCGTCCCTTACTTTGCAGAACAGCAGCCCACCCACCCGGTCCGGGATTGCCTGAGCAGGCCCCGTCCGTGTATATCTCTACCTCGGTCATGGCTGCCACTCTTCGGCTTTAATGCCGAAGAATCCCGCTTCCTCATTAAAGAAGACAATCCTGCCCGTGGCTGGCGCAAGGAACTCCTTGGTGCGCAGCCCCCACCACTCTGATGACACGGCCAGAACCTCGCCCTGTTTAACCAGGTCTCCCTGTTTACGGAAAATAATCCCCTCGAAATGCCCCTGAACTACATCCAGCTTAATGAACTGGATGCCCTGAGCCATCATCGGCTCAAGGGAGGGCCACCTCCGCCGCAAGCCACTTACCGTGGCAGTCATCAAAGGAATTGGTCTTTCAAAGAGCAGCTGATTGACGCTGGCCACCTGGGCAAAGCGAGCCGGGATAGCCAGACCGATTATGGCCGCAGGTGCGATGCTGAAAACAGACGAGATGATCAGGCGCCATGACCAGGTTACTCCCAGGCCGGCACGACCCATCCAGACCAGCAGGAGACTGCTGATAAGCCCGCCAGACAATGCACCGAGCACAGGAGCGAACATCCCTTCGCCAGCAATTATACCCGCCAACTCGGAGGCACGCAGCCCCATGGACTTTAAAATGGCCAAAATTTTCCTGCGATCGAGGAATGATAAAAGCGATGCTGACAGGAAGGCCAAGGTGATGAAAGAGGTAAGCTCCAGCCTGGCACGGGCGCCAGGGGAATAGCTGGCGTCAACAATCTCTTTTGCCAGGCTCTGCCCGCGGTTGGAATCGCTTATTGACGCATCTGGGTATAGCCGGCTCATGTAACGCTCCACATCGTCTATGCGTTCCCCGGGGCGGGCCGAGTAGAGAAACCCTTGCTGCAAGTGAGGCAGACCGCCGGGATCTGCCAGGACCAGGCGCTCTCCAAATAGCTGCTCCTGACTGATCCCAGCTACCAGCACTTCCAGCATGCCGAGACTGCTCATAATGGTCAGGGTATCCCCCTCACTGACGCCTCTGCTCTCCGCTAACGCAAGTGGCACCAGCGCACTTCCAGGAGCAAGTCCACCCTATGTCGACGCTTCAGCGTCGAGGACTGAAGTCAAGACATCTCCCAAAGATGTCCGCAAGACCACACTGCCCCACCCTGCCAGATAATCCACCGGCGGTTCGCGGAACCCACGGAACGGAATGGGCGGGTTGGGCCCCGGTTGTGGAGTAGCGACCTCAACAAAGTAAACCCCTTCCGGTATGGGGCTTGAAAAGCGCACGCCAAGCAAATCTCCCTGACGTTCTATGAAGGCCCCATAAAGGGCAAAAATCACCACGGCCGAGGCCAGCAGAATTGTCACGGCCAACTGGACGGGCCAGGCCCGTTTGAAGAATCTCCATATCAATAACATGCCTGTCCCTCCTATTCGTTACGAAATACGTCCATGACAGTGAGGCGGGCCACACGCCAGGCCGGCAGGGCGCCAAACAGCAAGGAAATGCCCCCCGTGAGCCCTACCACAATCATCGCTTCCTTGAGGGTAGACGCTATGATGAACCATAAGCCCAGGCGGTTTGTGGCGGCCTGGTGGATACCTGCCAGACGAACCAGAGCAAATCCGGCGGATGCACCAATAATCGCCAAGATCATTGCTTCCAGCAGAATCATGCCCACAACTTCGCGGTTGCGCCCTCCGATAGCCTTGAGAATGCCGATTTCCTTGCGCCGGGACGAGATCGCAGCCAGCATCTGGCTGGCAAGAAGCATACCCGCATTAAGATAGAGCAAGACTGCAGTAATCATGCCAAATTCCAATGGGGTATATGGATTGATGCCCGATGTGTCCGCAGCCCACAACTCAGCCGGAGCGTAGTAGAAGCGATCGAGAAGACCGTATCTCTGCACGTGGCGGGCTAGCGTGGGCACAGGTATTACAGCGAGATGAGGATAATCAGCCTGCAGCTGCGCAGCGATTACGTTGACCTGCGACATGTCGGAAACCGCCAGGCGAAGCGACGTCACCGGGTAGGCAGATCCGGCGGTCTGTTTGTCCCACAGATAATGCCAGACATCAACGGGGAGATAAATCTCTCTCGCGTGCACATAACCCTGCTCGCTCAATATTTCGCCGCCTCCCTCAGTGTTCCAGGTCAGTTCACGGGTCGGCCAGGCCAGGCGACCGGCCACAGTTGTCTGATAACTACTGAAGGGCTGACTGTAGTCGGCATAGGGCAACCCATCTCGATCGAAGGCGATGTGTGGCAAGGCCAGATCTATGGTCTGACCCAGCCCTATTTCCGGACGGACTACCGGATAGGCGTTGATTAGCAGGGGGAAGTCACTCCCCAAATATCCTTCATCCCAGACTACGGCTACTTCGCGCCACTCCGTACTGAGCGGCTTCAGGTCATAGCGTACCTGGCCGATGAAAGCTGGCATGGTGAGGTACTCTGAAACAGAGGATACCATACCGTGATTGCCAATCTCGGCGATTAGGTCTGAGGAAATAGTG
>DDWC01000213.1 GCA_002345475.1 Firmicutes bacterium UBA2296 | reverse complement strand
TACGCATTTCAGGTCAGAGAGGAACTGGTGGTGACCGGGCTGATAGGTGGGGGAACGTCTGCGGGGCAGTTCATGGGGGCTCTGCTTTCGGCAAATCTTGACCATGTGGGAAACCCGGTATCACCCGGATCTGTACTGGCGTCAGGGTCCTTTCCGCATGACACTGCTGGTCAAGAGATCTCCGTGGTCCCGGTTCTTCTGATTCCAGGCAGCTGGTACTATCTGGCGCAGGGGCGCGTCGGCACAGGCGGATCCCATCACTTGCTGAATCGGCTCAATTTGCAGAGTTTGAGGGAGAACTCTCAGGTAGGCGTTCTGCACCCTGACAGCGGCCAGCATGCCTTCAGCTTTGCTGGCGCCACAGAACCCGACACACTGATTGGGATCAGACCAAATAACACCTCCGACAAGCCCGCCATCGGGTTCAGATATGAGCGCAGACAAGAAATCCACTTTTCTCAGTGGGAATGGCAGCTATGTACCTATGGCGATGAAGACTTCGTTCTTGAAGCGACATCTTCGTCAGGCCTGCCTGTTAGTTTTCTCAGTAGCAATGAGTCTGTTGCCATAATAAAAGGTAATGTAGTGGAGATCCGCGGTGCAGGCGATACACAAATCATAGCGACCCAGAATGGAGGGGGAGCATACTCACAGGCGCCATCGGTTTCTCGTACCCTCAGGGTTTTGCCTCGGCCGCTTTCATTGGTGGCACGCTCTATGGACAAAACCTACGGGGAGCCAGATCCGGAGTTATTGTATGACCTGATTGGTCTTCTGCCTGGGGATGCCCTCACGGGACGCCTGGAAAGGGAGACGGGAGAGAACGTTGGTTCCTATGTTATAGGTATGGGATCATTAGAGCCTCCTCCTGGGTATGATTTGCGTTTTGAGCCAGGCCTGCTGGCAATCGAGCCTCGTAGCATTATTGTCGCCGCCAAACCTGCACAGAAGTATGTGGGGCAAGGCGATCCATTGTTCGACTGGGAAATATGCGAGGGGACACTCGCCACCGGTGATATTATGATGGGTAATCTGGCCAGATCTCCTGGTGAGACTCGGGGGGTATACGAAATTGGCCTGGGTACACTTTCTGCCGGGACAAACTACACAATTAGCCTGCGCCCGGCCGAGTTCACTATCCGAGCGTAGCCTGTCTATCCGCCACCTGCGGTGCACTTTCCTGAGCCTGAGCCTATTGTGATCCCGCCTTCAACCATAGTTCCCCCAGAAGAGGAGGATGCACTTCCTTCTGCCTCGGAACCACAGCCCCGGCACCCTCTACACCAAGTGAGAGCTTTCGACAGCGAGTCAGAGAGGCTACCGGCGGGACTGGAATCAGTCAGCGATTGGCTGTTGTTGGAGGAAGAAGGGCCAGAGATGCATAAGCTTGTATTACTTACTCGGCTTTTCTGCGATAACCCTGATCGCCGTCTGTCGGGACAAGAGCTTGGTCTGCTGGTCCTTTACGTGGACACAAACGGAACCACGCAATATCTGTACGATGTCAATCTCAGCGTGCAACAGGGTGAAGACTCCGATGGCATGGACTCAAAGGATCTCATCCAAGTAGAGTACATTTCCAGAGGGGCTGGACTTTACATGGCCTCGATTGCCGTAGATGCATTTGTTAACACCGCTGCAACCCCGTCCGCCATGCCGGTGGAAGGCAGAAATACTCTCCTTGCCGAGTGTTTCTATCGGGGTGACGACCTGATGATGCCCTTAACCATGCTTGCTGAACTGGGAGCCTCGACTTCTTTTGATGCAGATGTCGGAGAAATCGTCATTTCATTCTTCGGACGCGAGCTTAAGCTCGAGCTCAACTCAGTCTGGTCGATGGTGGATGGCCTGCCGGCAGTTGTTCGAGGAGCCAGCGGATCTCTCCTCATGCCTGAAAGGAAGGGGAACGTTGTGGCTGTCCCTCTGCGCTTTACGCTGGAGAGCCTGGGCCGCAAAGTGGAGTGGGAAGCAAGCGGACTGGTTTCCATTCTGCGCCAGTAGTCTGCGAAGAACGCAGTCCCGGATGCGTATGTGGTATCATAAAAGGTGAAAAGATTGAGAATGGAGGGTTATCATGAAATTCAGTATTGCTCACTGCAACATTAACGTTTTTGATCTGGAAAAGAGCGTCAAGTTCTATCAAGAGGCGCTGGGCCTTGTCGAGGTCAGGCGCAAAGAAGCGGCCGACGGAAGCTTTGTTCTGGTATTCATGGGCGACGAGACCACGGATTTCCGTATCGAATTGACCTGGCTCAGGGACAGGAAAGAGCCCTATGATCTGGGAGACAATGAATCACACATCGCTTTTGTCACTGAGGATTATGACGCGGCGCACGAGCACCATGCCAGGATGGGATGCATTTGCTATGAGAACACTGCAATGGGTCTCTACTTTATTGAAGATCCGGACGGTTACTGGCTGGAAGTGTTACCAAAGCGCAGATAGTCAATTGATACCGCGGGCCACCGGCTATTTTTGCTGGTGCCCGCGGTTTTGCGAGGAGGGGGATAAATCATGCAAACAAGTCATCTGGCCCGGGTATGCTACATACATCACAGCGCCTTTGCCGTTGAAACATCCACACATCTGTTGATTGTCGACTATTATGCGCCTGGAGTTGGCGGGCGGGAGCAGATTCAGGAGCTACTACGACTCGCAGGGGATAGGCGAGTCGTGGTCCTTGCTTCGCACGGACATGGCGACCATTTCAGCAACGAGGTCTTTTCCTGGGATAGCACAGAGAGGCCCGTTACCTACGTCTTGTCCGAGGACATCAGAACGGCTGACGTCCATCCATCGGTGCAGTATGTGACGCCGGGTCACACCTATGAGATAGATGGCCTGAGAATAAGGACACTCAAATCGACTGACCTTGGTGTCGCCTTTTTGGTCACATGTGATGGACTCACCATTTACCATGCCGGGGATCTCAACTGGTGGCATTGGGAAGGAGAACCTGAAGAAGATAACAAGGTTATGGCAGAGGATTACAAAAAGCAAATCGACCTGCTCAGAGGCGAACAGATCGACCTGGCCTTTATCCCTGTGGACCCCCGGCTCGAAGAGCAGTATGACTGGGGTCTTAAGTACCTTTTAGATCAGGCATCCCTGAGGATGATCTTTCCAATGCATTTTGGGCTTGACTACAGCATCTTTGAAGCTCTGCGGAGAGACATGGCACCAGCAGATTTCGCACGGGTGTCGGTTATCTCTCCCGAGAGTCTGTGTTTCAGCTACCCTGTCAAATGAGGTCTCTGGTTTCCGGGTCCCCAGGCGAGACGATGCCTGCGCTGACAATAAGCTTTAGCCCTTCTTCTACGGACATGTCAAGGTAGGTAAGGGCATGGTCAGGGACCAGCACCAGCATGCCGGATGTGGGGTTTGGTGTGGTTGGGATAAACACGCTGATCAGTCTCTCTGATGTCTTGGCCTGAACTTCACCCCGTACCTCGCCCGTGACAAAACCCACCACAAAGAGGCCCTTGCGGGGGTATTCCAGCAAGGCCACGCGGCTGAAGGCCTGTTTGCCCTGCATGGAGAAGGAGTCGACAAGCTGTTTTACCCCGAAGTATATCTTTGGCGCCACGGGCATCCTCTGGAGGACGCGCTCACCGTAGTGAAACAGGCGCACGCCTAAAACGTTGGTTACCAGAAACCCTGTGAAAAGTATCAGGGTGAAGCTTACGACGATCCCCGCGCCAGGAATCGGGCGGCCGATGAGATCCCGCACCAGGTTGCCTGTCATGCCGTCGAAGAAACGGAACATATAGTACATGATGTACAAGGTCGCAGCGATAGGCAGGATTGAAAACAGTCCGCTGAGAAAGAGGTGACGGATTTTTTTCATCATGCGGTTGCACGACCTCCTTTGTCCGCAAAATTACTTACATGACTTATACTACAGCAAAACAGTCGCAAAGATAACTGAAGTGTCAGAAAAAATCGCCCGGGTTGGTCGTTCTTCGTATCTGTTCTTTACACTTACGGTGTGAAGAGCAGAGGCTATAATAGCTTGAGAGAGGCAGGTGACCGCACGTGCGTGTAAATCTCAGGCAATACGCAGACCTGTTAGGTAAGTACCTGGCGCCACAATGGGCGCGGGTTTTGCAACTGGGCATTCTGATAATACTCAGTCTAGGTCTGCAGTTGATCAAGCCACAAATACTGCGCAGCTTTATCGATGCCGTCAGCGGGGCAGCCGAGGGTAACCTCCTGCGCATCGCTCTCTTCTTTATGGCCGCCGCCCTGGCAAACTCGCTGGTGACGGCCCTCTCACGTTATGTAAGTGAGGATGTTGGCTGGACGGCCACCAACATGCTGCGACGAGATCTGATGGCGCATTGTCTCAACCTGGACATGTCTTTTCACAAGGCATATACACCGGGGGAAATGATCGAGCGCGTCGATGGTGACGTCAATAAACTGGCTGGCTTCTTTTCACAGTTTATCATGGGCATTGCGGTCAACGTCCTACTGATGGTGGGAGTCCTGGCGATGCTGTTTCGTGAGGACTGGCGCGTGGGTGTAGCCCTTGGAATTTTTAGTGTTGTGGCGGTGCTCGCTCTCACCGCACTCCGCGATGTAGCCGTACCCTACTGGACTGCT
This sequence comes from Firmicutes bacterium UBA2296, assembly GCA_002345475.1. Lineage (GTDB taxonomy): Bacteria > Bacillota > UBA994 > UBA994 > UBA994 > UBA2296. The sequence continues at coordinate 6,932 of DDWC01000213.1, read as the reverse complement.
GAAAGGCAGCAGAGCGGCATGTTCTACGGTTTTCTCACCGAACATCTCTCCGGCACGGTAGACATTCGCAGCAATGGAGCTGTCGGTTACGTTATGAATCGTTTCTACAGCAGGCTTCGCGAGTGGCTGCCGGCAGTTCGCAAGGCATATCTGGCCAACGTGAGCATGTGGGCGGCCAGTATCATGACTTTCACCGTGGGCAACGCAATCGCCTTTGGCTTCAGTGCCTGGTTATGGTATCAGGGGAGTATCACCATGGGGACGGTGTACCTGATAGTCCACTACACAGAACTTTTGCGCCGGCCAATCAACCAGATCCGCACGCAGCTGCAGGAACTGCAGCGCGCCGGAGCTGGCATTACCCGTCTCAACGCTATGCTGGGGCGCAGTTCTCTTATCCAGGATGGCCCGGGTTTAACTCTCCCCCAGGGTCCTTTGGGCGTGAACTTCTCCCGAGTCACTTTCGGCTACGAAGAAGACCAGCCCATTCTGAGGGATGTCAGTTTCAGTCTGGCCCCCGGCAGAGTGGTCGGGTTGCTGGGGCGCACCGGTAGCGGCAAGACGACACTGGCGCGCCTGTTGCTCAGGTTGTATGATCCGACCTCGGGAGAAGTCATTCTTGGAGGGGCCAGATTACAGGACATGACTGTCAGGCAACTGCGCCAGAAAGTGACCATGGTGACCCAGGACGTTCAGCTTTTTGAGGCCAGTGTGCGGGACAATCTGACATTTTTTGACCGGGGAATCGCAGACACTCATATTGTGAGTGTCCTCAATGACCTGGGCCTTGGACCCTGGTATGCGCGGCTACCGGGCGGGCTGGACACGGTGATAGGACAGAATGGCATAGGACTTTCAGCAGGTGAAGCCCAACTACTGGCTTTTGCCAGATGCTTTCTGGCTGATCCTGCTTTGGTGGTCATGGATGAGGCCTCGTCCCGGCTGGATCCTGCGACGGAACAGCTGATTGAGAGGGCTATCGACAAGCTCCTGGTCGGTAGAACCGCCGTCATCATTGCCCACCGTCTCGATACGGTGGAGAGGGCAGACGATATTCTCATCCTTGAGCAAGGAGCAGTTGTGGAGCACGGTGATCGCATCGAGTTGAGCGGCAATCCCGCTTCGCGGTTTTCAGCTTTGCTCAGCGCAGGTATGAAGGAGCTACTGGTATGAGGGCAGCAAGACTGATCTGGCGCATGATACGGTATCGACCCTGGCTCTACCTCTTTAACGGCGTCTGCTGGACGGCGGTACATGTGTTACCTCTGTTGGTGGGTCTGGTGACCAAGCTGTTTTTCGATTCCCTGACGGGAGATGCGCCGGCGGGATTCGATGTCACCACCGTTATTAGTCTGCTGGTGGCCGTCTCACTGGCCCGAGTGGTGTCTATTGTACTGGGTGCCTGGGCCGATGGAGGACATCGCTTTGCCATGAGCGCCTTGCTGCGCCACAACATGCTGCGGCGCGTCATGCAAAGGCCCGGCGCTCAGGCCATGCCATGTTCTGCTGGAGAAGCGGTGAGCTACTTCCGTGAAGATGCCGAACAGGCTGAGGATTCCATCAGCTGGACTCTGGACACCATAGGTGCCGGTATTTTCGCCGTGGTAGCGTTGTGGGTTCTGTTTTCTATAAGCCCCCGCATTACCTTCTTCGTCTTTTTGCCCCTGGTTGTGGTGGTGCTTGTTTTTAACAAGGCCACCCATCTGATCGAGAAGTATCGCCATGAGAGCCGGGAGGCGACGGCCAAGGTCACCGGATTCATAGGTGAATCCTTCGGGGCCGTGCAGGCGGTTCAAGTGGCCGGTGCCGAAGAGCGGGTGGTCAGGCATCTGGAGGGTCTCAATGAACATAGACGCAAACTTATCCTCAAGGACAGAGCTTTCAACCTGATGCTGGACTCCGTCAGCAGTAATGTAGTCTCGCTGGGAACCGGCGCCATATTGCTGCTAGCCAGCAGGGAAATGGGAGCGGGAACCTTCACCGTAGGCGATTTCGCTCTTTTTGTGTACTATCTCGATAATGTCTCCGAGTTCTCGGAGTTTTTCGGCTTCTTCCTGGCCAAGTTTAAGCAGACGGCGGTATCTTTTGACCGGATGGCGGAGTTTCTTTTTGGCAGTCCCGCCGAGGTGCTGGTGGAGCACAGCGAGCTGCATCTCGTCGGAGAGTTGCCAGACATTAAGGCACCGGAGCAGTCTCATGACAACACGCTGCGCGAGCTGAGGGTCGCAGGCCTCGAGTACCACCATCAGGACGGTGATATGGCGCTAAGAGGGGTGGACCTGAAGATAAGAGGCGGCGAATTTGTGGTGATCACCGGCCGGGTTGGCTCGGGCAAGTCCACGCTGCTGAGAGTGCTGCTGGGGCTTGTACGGGCTGACTCCGGGGAAATCTTCTGGAACGACGCCCTGGTCGCGGATCCTGCAGAGTTTTTTGTCCCGCCCAGAGCCGCCTACACTTCCCAGACCCCGATGCTCTTCAGTGATACTATTCAGGGCAACATTCTTCTTGGGGAACCTGTGCCAGAGGAAGTGGTTGACGCCGCGATACACGACTCTGTTCTTGAAGAGGACTTGCTGCAGATGCCGGATGGCCTCCTCACCATGGTCGGTTCCAGGGGTGTTAAGCTCAGCGGGGGACAGGTGCAGCGTGTGGCGGCAGCCCGCATGCTGGCCCGGCAAGCGTCATTACTGGTTTTTGATGACTTGTCTTCTGCTCTGGATGTGGAAACTGAGAACATGCTCTGGGAGCGCATTTTCCGACGCAGGAATGTAACTTGCCTGGTGGTCTCGCACCGAAGGCCGGCGCTGCGCAGAGCAGATCGCATCGTGCTGCTCAAAGACGGTCTAGTACACGACGTGGGCAAGCTGGATGAGCTTCTGGCACGCAATGAGGAAATGCGCTTGCTCTGGCACGGGTATGTGACAGCTAACGGTTCATCTGAGGAAGAAAGGGGGTAGGAGAAGATCGACAATTTTATGTTTGTGGCTTCGACAATAGAAGACAACCAAAGCCTTTTTATGGAATATTGCCGGACACTTGTTACCCCAATGGATTCTTTCGTTGAAGATTATATGCTTGGGGGCACGTTCAAGGCCATTATGATCGGCAGCGATACCATCGGCTATTTTATCCACGGGGAAAAGGATCTGCTCAGTTTCTATCTTTCTGGTTCCTGGACCAGGTATGGCCCGTCCCTTTTTGAGAGGGCAATCAGCGAGAACTGCCTGAAAGAAGTATACTTCCAGACCTCAGACAGCTACCTGCTGAGCCTGCTCACGGACTGGGAGTTTGATAAGAAGAAAAGCGCCTATTTCTTTCAGAACTACTATGACATACCGGAGCCTTTGCTGGATTATGGCGATGTCAACTTTCGCCCTGTGGGTCCGCAGGACATGGAGGAAATCCATGAGAAGACCGCAGGCTTCTTCAGTCCTGATGATATTAGAAATGGTGACATATATGCTCTGAGGTCCGGTGAAGCCCTGCTGGGATGCGGTATAGCCATTCGCGGGCGTTTCTTTACCGATTGCGCCAGCATTGGCATGGTAACCTGCAAGGAGCATCGACGCCGAGGGGTAGGGCGTTACATATTGTGGCGCATGAAGCAGTGGTGTTATGAGCGTGGACTGGAGCCCATCGCAGGCTGTTGGTACTACAACACCCTGTCGCGCCGCAGCCTGGAATCGGTGGGTATGTCCTCCCGCTCCCGAGGGATGAGAGCTCTGCTCATTGGCAAGGAAGCTATCCCGGAAAGGACCGGCAATCCCCCTGGAGAACCTGTCTAGCATTAACCCGGAAAGCCCGCCATCGGCGGGCTTTCTTTTTAGAACAGGGTGAAGTATGATAGATGCAAATGCAAAGCATTTGCATCTATCACTTTGGAGGTACTTTATGAGACGTCTGTTTTTTGCATCTGTAGTGCTGGTAGCATTAACCCTGGCCTTACTGACGGGCTGTACGGATAGGGCAGTGCAACCCGCTCAGGACAAGCTTGTTGTGATTACGACCCTCTTTCCGCAATACGACTTTGTGCGGGAAATCGCCGGCGACAGGGTGGATGTGAGGTTGCTATTGCCCCCTGGCATGGAGCCTCATGCATATGAACCTTCTCCCAGAGACATTGTGGACATACGGGGTGCCGACCTGCTGATCTTCACGGCCCATGTCATGGAACCCTGGGTAACGCGAATTGTCAGCACTGTAGCAGGGTCGTCGCTGCGCGTGGTGGAGTCTGGGGCAGGCGTTACCTTCCTCGCCGACGACCACTACGATGAGGAGCATGACGACGATGACGATGACGACGACCGCGATCATGGGCACAGCCACGGAGAAGCCGATCCCCACATTTGGCTGGATCCACTTAACGCTGTGATCATGGTCGACAATATTGCCAAGGCATTGTCAAGCGCGGATCCCGATTACGCCGAAACCTACTACGCGCGAGCAGAAGCCTATAATATAAAACTGCAGCAGCTGCACGAAACCATAGCTGCCGCCCTGGCCCCGCTAACAAACAGGACTATCCTTTATGCGGGGCACTTCTCCTTCGGCTATTTTGCCCATAGGTACGGTTTGCATCACATTTCGCCGTATGCCGGATTTGCGCCAGACGCTGAGCCAACACCGCAGCGCATCGCGGAGCTCATCCAGAGAGTCAGCGAATCCGGCAGTAACACAATCTTCTACGCGGAGCTCGTGGATCCGCGAGTGGCTCGAGTGATATCGGAACAGACGGGAGCGGAAATGGTTCTCCTGCATGGGATCCATAATGTCTCCAAGGATGAGCTGAATTCCGGGGCAACCTATCTAGAGCTGATGAAGGCAAATCTGGACAGGCTAGTTGAGGGGCTGAGAATAAAATGAGCGACTGTGTAGTGGTCTCCAATCTTACGGTGAAGTATGGCAAGCACGAGGTTTTCAGTGATGTCAGTTTTGCCGTGGAGTCCGGTGACTACATTGGCATTGCGGGACCAAATGGGTCAGGCAAGACTTCCCTGGTAAAGGCTCTGCTGGGCATTATCCCAGTGGCCTCGGGCAGTATTTCAATATGTGACCAGAAGGGCAATCTGCTCCCTGTGGGCTATTTGCCGCAGAAGTCAATTCAGAGCGACCCCTTATTCCCCGCCCGGGTGCGTGAGGTTGTGGCACTGGGGCTTCTGGCGGACAAAAGGGGTGCGAGATTTCTTAACTCCGACGACCGCCAAAAGGTAGACCTTGTGCTTCATAAGCTCGGCGTTCTAGAGTTGGCCAACAATAAGATTGGCAGTCTTTCCGGTGGACAGCAACAAAGAGTGCTGTTGGCTCGCGCCATGGTCAACTCGCCACGCCTTCTAGTCCTTGACGAGCCCACCAGCGCGCTGGACCCCAGGGTGCGCGAGGAGTTCTATGGTTTGCTGGGCAAGCTTAACAGCGAGGACGGAGTTACCATACTGCTTATTTCCCACGACATGTCTTCCATTGGAAAGTATACAAAGAAACTGCTCTATCTTGACAGGGGCATTGTCTTTTACGGCACCTATGATGAGTTCTGCCAGTCCGAAGCAATGGGACAGTACTTTGGCCCAGTTTCACAACATCAGTTCTGCTGGAGGCATGGACATGAAGTACGTTGAACTAATGCTTGAAGCCATGCAATATGATTTTATGCGCAGGGCGCTGCTGGTGGGTGTGCTGATCGGTTTGAGCTGTGCCTTTCTGGGCACATTCCTTGTCTTGCGCCGTCTTTCCATGATTGGAGACGGGCTGGCGCATGTCAGTTTTGCCGCGGTAGCCCTGGCTTTGCTGTTATCAGCTTCGCCCCTATTGATCAGCATTCCGCTGGTCGTTGTCGCTTCCTTTGCCATAATGTCGCTGGGCGAGAATTCCGCCGTCAACGGAGACGCTGCCATCGGCCTGGTTGCGTCCTTTTCGGTCGCTGCCGGTGTCATAATTGCCACCATGGCTCGCGGCTTCAACGTCGACCTTATGAGCTACCTGTTCGGAAGCATTTTGCTCATCACCAACACTGAGGTGCTGATCTCCGCTCTATTGTCAGTGGCAGTTTTAGCGGTGGTAATTTTCTTTTTTAACAGCCTCTTCGCAGTGACGTATGACGAGGAATTCGCCCGGGTTATGGGCCTCAAAACCAGCCAGCTGAACTATCTCATCGGCATCCTTACAGCGGTGACGATTGCCATTGGCATTCGTGTTGTGGGAACTATGCTGATTTCCAGCCTGATTATATTCCCCACAGTGACAGCTTTGCAGGTCGCCCGCGGCTTTAAGGCCTCGGTGCTGATTGCCGCGCTGGTTTCTGTGACCTGTGTCGTACTTGGTATCTTTGCTTCCTATGTCTTCAACCTGCCCACCGGCGCGACTATAGTGATGTTTAATGCTGGGGCCTTTGCCGTGGCCTTTGTCATAAGGAGGATGAGTTTGGCATGAGCAAACCTGTTGAGATAATTGATGAGCTTAATCTGCTTTCTGAGCACGGTGTCCGCAACACCAGACAGCGCAGCGCCATACTGCAAGTGTTGTTGGCTTCTGACATACCGTTGTCCGCCGAACGCATACACGAAAAAACGAAAGAGGCCGATGCGGACATCAACCTCTCTACGGTGTATCGTTTTGTGGAAATGCTGGTAGAAAAGAACCTGGCCACCAAATCTTTTAACCTTGAATACGGGCGTGCCACTTTCGAACTGAGCAACCCGCATCATCGCCACCACCTGACCTGCACGCACTGTGGAGAGATCGTGGTGATCAGAGAGTGCCCCCTCGACAAGCTTTGTCGTGCCCTCGAAGAAGACACGGGCTTCGCGGTCATCGGTCACAGAATAGAACTCTTCGGAGTCTGCCCGAAGTGCCAAAGAGAACTCAGCACAGAAGAGCTATAGCCACACGGCGTAAATGGCCAGGGATGCGGTAATCCCTCCGAACAGTGCGATCACGGC
>DDWC01000035.1 GCA_002345475.1 Firmicutes bacterium UBA2296 | reverse complement strand
GACCCCGGCCAGGCCCTCCAGGTCAAGAGACGGAATGAGCATAAAGAAAGCTACGACACTCAGTGCCCCTGCTCCAACCGTAACAAGAGTCAAGGCAAGCAGTTTCTTGCCCTCGCCGCGAAAGACCCTGGCGACGTCGCGGGAGGCCAGAAGGCCCGTGGAGACCATAAAGAGCATAAGGAGAAAGTCGAAATAGGCCCGGTCGATCAAAACCGCCTCCGGGCCCAGGATACGGGAGTTGAGATACCAGCCAAAACCCATGCCCACGAACAGCGTTGCCGAAACCCCCAGCTTAAAATTGCCCAGACGAACCTCTCCCAGAGCATACCCCAGCAGGGAAATCAGCGGAATAAGAAAAATAGGTTTTGTCAACGCTTCCACAGTGCCGTTCCCCCACCCTTCCTGAAAAAGCCTCCATGACTTATATCATTATTTCTGCAGACTGCCCTCTGTATCCTGCACAGCAGGAATCCCGACGTTTTGGGCGAAGAGACAAGCAACATAGAATGGTCTACTAATGATTAAGCAAGGAGGAAGTTAGATGGCGGCTAAAGTCCAGGGGGAACGGTGGTTTGCGACACCGGAGACTTTTTCCGATGAAATGCGGGAGCTGTGGGGAGACTGGTATGTGGATTCCGAAGTCGGAACGTTGCGCGCCGTACTCTTGCATCGCCCCGGGGCCGAGATTGAAGGCATTGACCGGGACAATTTCGCCCGCTACAGATTTCGCGCTCCTATTGACCCGGACCGGGCCCGTGAGCAGCAGGATGCGCTGGCACAGATATATCGGGATAACGGCGTCGAGGTCCACTACATTCAAGGGCAGCGTCAGGATCGCCCCAATGCCATGTTTGTGCGCGATCTCATGTTGATGACCCCGGAGGGAGCTATCATCGGGCGTCCCGCCTTTGCGGCCCGCCGTGGCGAGGAGAAGGCAGTGGCGCAGACCCTGTCGGCGCTGGGGGTGCCCATAGTTAAGACAGTTAACGCTGACGGATTCTTTGAGGGAGCCTGTGCCATGTGGGTTAACCGAAACACAGTTGTACTAGGTACTTCAAGCAGAACCAACGAAAGCGGCATCCGCCAGGTCGAGGTTGAGCTTGCAAACATCGGAGTGACGAATATAATCAAGACCGACATACCCTATGGCAGCATTCACCTCGACGGGCATATGAACATGGTGGACAGGGACAAGCTACTGGCCTTCCCCTGGCATCTCAACTATGACTGCGCCAGATCTTTAATGGACATGGGCATCCGCATAATAGAGGCCACAGACATAGACGAGATTAAGCAGGGCATGGCGCTTAACGTCGTGGCCCTTTCTCCGGGGAGGGTTGTAATGCCCCGAGGGAACCCCAACACGCGAGAGCTTCTTGAGAGCAACGGCGTTGAGGTGGTCGAGGCTGAGATTTCCGAACTGATGAACGGCTGGGGCGCTCTGCACTGCATGACGGGCTTTCTGCGCCGAGATCCGGTTGGCTAGAACCAGCTTGATCAGCCTCCCTTTGGGCAGGCATCGGGGTCTAATGTTATAATAAAGGGCAGACCTAGTGTCAAAGTGCAATTTTTCCCATTACAAAGGAGGCGCCATGCGAAGAAACAGGACACCATTTAAGACCCCCTCGCGAGACCAGAGCGAGTACACAGTAGAGAAAGCGACGCAGAATGACGTCGACGGCATTATGGCTGTGGCCATAGCCGCGGGCAAAGCTCACAAAGATTCCGAGGCAGGCTTTCTCATGGACGATTACGAAGCAGATGCAGCAGAGCACACCGAGGAATTTAAGCGCGCGGCCAGCCGGTCCAGGTTTTTCTACGTCATCAAGAACCGTGAAGGCAAAGTTCTCGGGTTTCTTTTGGCTTACCGCAAAGAGAGGTGGCTGAGGCGCGAGCCAGGCTGGATGGACACTGTCCACTGGCGACCGGATTTCGACCAGTCAAACCTTGAGGATTTTGTGCTTCTGGAAAAGATAGCTGTGGACGCTGAGCTACGCGGAACTGGACTCGGCAGCGTAATGTTCAGCAAGTTCCGTGACGACGCCAATGAAGCCGGTATCTACGACATGTTCTCAGAAACCATCATTGGACCGAGGCCGAATTTCGCCGCACTAGCCTTCGCTATCAAACAGAAATATGCCCTGGCCGGCATACGCTACGAAGAACACCAGGGCCGCACCATTACCGATGTGGTCTACCACAGAAAGCTATAGACATATGTCTTGCGCGCGGTCACAAAACATGTCAGAATTATATGTAATCTGGTTAAGGAGTGAGGCAATTGGCTAACAAAGCGAAACGCTCCAGTAAGACGCGCACGATAATTGCGGTTCTGGCAGTTATTCTCGTTGCCGGCAGCGGATTTGCCGCCATTAAGTACTCAGAGGCAGCTCGCGAGGCAGAGATGGTGCGCAACATGGAAATACACGATATGGACCTTTCCAGTATCCATGACGGGACATACCCAGGGAACTATACCTACGGTGGGTTTACATACGCTGTGGAAGTGACCATTCGCAACTACGCCATAGCCAATATCGAGATTACCAGAAATCGTACGACGAAGTACGCCAAAATGGCCGAGGGTGTTGTACAAAACGTCATGACGCGAGGCAACACGGCGGCAGACGTGGTCAGCGGTGCCACCACAACCAGCAAGGCTTTGCTTAAGGCCATAGAACAGGCAATAGAATGTAACCTTTGAAACGACCCGCATTAGGGCTGCGGCGCAGCCCACAAAGTTGAACGTGGGAGTGGAATGGTATTGGTCACCAGACAGACCTCTGTTCTTAAGGTAGTTGTGTTGACGGTTGCCACCGTCGCTGTGCTTGCCTTAGGCGGACTAGTCGCTTACGACCGCTATTACAGCACAAAATACGCTAGCGTGCGCAACCTGACCATTGAGGACCAGCCGTTACAGCTGGCCATGAACGGGCCGCACATCGGCGTGTACAGCTACGGAGATTTCATCTACGAAGTAGAAGTCACCGTCATGTACCACGAGATTACCGCCATCAGAATCCTTAGCAATCGCAGTACGCGGCAGGCGCGGCAGGCCGAGGCGGTTGTGGGGCGGGTCTTGGCCAAGGGCAACGTCAACGTGGAAGCCGTCAGCGGCGCCACAGTGACCAGCAAGGCGTTGCTCAAAGCAATGGAGCTGGCGATTGCTGGAGGCTGTTGAAACGACTATTAAAGGGCTATGGAGTAGCCCCGTATACAGACACCCGGCGCTTTGGGCAAGGCCCAATGCGCCGGGTGTCTGTTATGATGGGGCTCTTAAGCTCTTGGCTGTTAGCTCTTAGTAGAACGCCAGAAAACATGACGACGAGGTAGTCTACCGCTCAAGCGCAGTGGTCTCCTCCGTTCCACGGCCCTACCAAGAGCTAAGAGCTAAGAGCCAACAGCCGTCTATGCCCCTACGCGCCTCCCCCATCGCTCTCTCGCTTCCCCAACTGCTCTTTCATAAACTCCCAATACTCGTCTCCCCAGTGCTGCTTGATGAAGTTCTCGCGGCCCGAGCCGACGCGGTAGATGCGATAATGAACCTTGTTTTTTTCGTGATAATCCTGATGATACTCTTCAGCATCATAGAATTGCACAGCCGGTAGCACAGGGGTAACGACGGGAGCTGAAAAACGCCCTGAAGCGTCCAGTTCGGCTTTGGAAGCCTCTGCCTGTTCCCGCTGCTCTTCGGTGGTGAAGAAGATGGCAGCGCGATAAGAAGGCCCCCGATCGGCAAACTGCCCTTCGTCGTCTGTCGGGTCTATTTGCATCCAGAAAGCCTTAAGCAGTGTGGCATACTTAACTTTGACAGGATCATAGACTATGCGGACAGCCTCCAGGTGGCCGGTTCGCTGGCCCGTAACCTGATGATACGTAGGGTTTTCCACGTGTCCCCCGGTATAGCCCGAGCGCACCTCGAGCACACCATCAATTACCTGAAAAGGATTGACCATGCACCAGAAACAGCCTCCAGCAAAAATTGCGTCGGCCTTATCCATCCTGTCCTACCACCTGTCTATAGAATTCTTTGTACTTGCGTAAAGCATTTTCCTGTGCTGCGCTACGTACGCTCTCGATACGTGGATAGTTGTCAAGCAACAACTCGACCACTTTTTGCTCAAGTCCTCCCGAAGCCACCATGCTGCGAAGAACTGAGGTTACCTTTTCGCATTGCATACCCTTTCGATAAGGTCTATCCTCACTCACGGCNNTAAACATCTGCCACCGCCATGATACGTGAACACAGCGGTATCTGTGCAGCCCGCAGACGGAAGGGGTAACCCGTACCATCCAGCCTCTCGTGGTGCAAGGATCCCCAAACCCGGATCAGGTCAAACTCCCGGATGCGTCTAAGTAAGCGGTCTGTGTAGTACGTATGACCCCGCATCAAATTGTATTCCTCAGGGGATAATCCCTCGGGGGAGTTCAGTATTGATTCCGGGATGGTCAACTTTCCAATGTCATGTAGCAAACCAGCGACGCGGATCATCACGCACTGATTCTCCGAAAATCCTATAAGTGAACCCAGCTCCGCAGCTACCGCTGATACCCCTGACGAATGCGTGGCTGTGAAACTGCTCCTGAAGTCAATTACCTGAGCCAGCATCTCACCAAGATCTACCATGTCACTGGCATAGAGGTGAATATTGCGGGCCAGCGTTTCCTCCAAAGGGGCATCGGATTCTGCAGACCGCGCGTTGAGCCAGAAGCTCTCCTTCCTGGAGAGTCTCTGAAACACTTCGATCAGGTTCGGGTCAAAGCGACTTCCCGCACCTTGTTGCACCATGTCCACCACGGGCTGTGCGTCTCCAAGCTGAAACTGCGGAGACACTAACACGGCAATTCTATCGGCCAAATGGATAATTCTGCTCTCAATAGAAGGATCGTCAGTGTCTGTGCCGTGGGCGCTCACGTCCCGGTAGTCGCCGTGATGATGCTTTACAATAGGTGCGACGTGAGCGAATGGCCTGAAGCCCGACAGCAGTCGGCAGCCCACATGGGCATGTAGCGGGTCATCCACTTCAAAGTCCATTATGCTGTTGCGAGCTGTAAACGTTAGTGCTCCAATATCGTGCACAGCGGCTGCCACTACCAAATTCTCAAGCTGATTGGAGCCAAGGCCGTATTCCACGCCAATGGCGTGAGCCAGACAGAGAACTGTCCTGTTATGGCGACTAAGATGAGTGTTTATCAGGTCAATGGCGTCCGCCAGACATGAGACCAGGTCTGCGGTATGCACTATCATACGCACTCTCCGGTCACCTCCTTTACAGGCTTCTTCAGATACAGGATCCTTATTAGTGTGTTTCACGAGTCTATTTCTCGCTTCGTCAGGGCCAGTCCTGCCTTTGACTTAACCTTTTTATAACATCGGGACGACTTGTCTGCTGTTATAATGGTCACAGTAAGGAGGTGGCTTATGCAGATATCAGACACATTTTTGTGGCTCCTTATCGTGGCAGGGGTTATCCTCTATGTAGTGCTGGTTAACCATGTGGCCCGGTCTCGCCTAGGTCTGAAGGGCCTCACAGTGCCTTTCGCCTTCACCCTGCTCTCCCTTTACTATCTGATGAAACCCCTAATCATCCCTAATCCTTATCCCACCATGCGCGAGGGCATGTTGATGAGCTTTTACGGAGCGTTGGCTTTGCTTGGGTATGCCCTTTACGGTTTCGCCAAATGGCGCGGCAGAGGGTAGAAAGCAGACAAACGACCCCCACTACCCTGTTTCTCAGGGTCCGCGGGGTCGTTTGTCTGCTGTTGTGCTAATATTCCATCTGACGATAGTAGATGTTGCCTTTCTCGCAGGAGAGAATCAGCTTTCCATCATGAACGGCTATGTCATATACCATTATGGCGTGACCCGCCGGGCCAAAGAGCTCCGTCCACTGATGTCCGTCTGAAGACACATACGTGGTGCCGTCGGCAGTATTAACTGCCACGAACCTGCCAGAATCGTCCACTGTGAGGCGACTGGCTTTCAGGTCGAGCCGTGCAACATCAGTTCCATCAAAGGTGAAAACGTAGTAGAAGTTCTGCAGCAGATAGTTGGTGCCGTTATAGTACATTTGAGACAGTCCGGTCGCTGGTGCCTGGCCCGCGAAGGCTACTTCCCAGTTGGACAGGTCCGTGCTGCGCCAAACCTTTTCCCCTAAGGCATAGTACGTGCCGTCAAAGCAGTACAGATTGCTGATGGTAGTGGGTCGTCCCCCATCATCGAGGAACCAGATCTCTCGCAATCCATTACCCACAGGGACGAAACGATGGTATTTAGCGCCGTCCTGTGATGTCATGAGAATACTGCCCATGACACCCAGGTATCCGTTCCCATCGGCGATCATGGTCATGAAAGAATAGTAGTAGTCCCTTTCAATTACGGTCCAGTTTATGCCGTCGCTGCTTTTTCGCGTATGGCGGTTGTCGATAAGGATGGCCTCACCAGTGCCTGACAGGGCTCGCTGGATCGCATAGGGCGCAGGATCGTGTGACACGCTCCATTTTTGGCCATCAGCCGAAAAATAGGCTACCGTCGCTGATGCACCAACCAAACCTCCCGATACGCTGATTAGTGTAGACAAGCCCACTTCTCCTTCGAGTTGCACATGGCTCCAGCCTTCGTAGGTCGGTTGCGCTGGCGTAGCTGGCCCTGACGGGGTCGGAGGCGTTGAAGGTTGCGCAGGCACTGCCGGAGTCTGTGGTGTCTGAGGAGATGACGGCGTTTCCGGTGGTTTGCTGCAGGCAGACAAGAGGGTAAGCAATACTGTAATGACAGCGAGAAAGCTAAACGCCCTTTTCAATGGTGATCCTCCCCTGTTATCCGAGTGGCACTTTACACCAAGTATACCCCCGGAGAGCTCCCACCTCAACGCGATTAACTCACCTGTCAACTAGACGACATTGACATTATCCTGGCTACACTATGCTACTAGTACCCTCAGAAGCACCTGGCCCAGCCAGGTGGCAAAAGCCGATACTCCCAGGGAAAGGAGGATTACTACCATTCCCACAAGCGCGAGGCCCGGGTGCAAGGCGTTGCTCATGGCCAGCACAAACATGCCCGCCGCGTAGGATGAAGCAATAGATACCCCCGCATACCCTATATGCTTTGTGCAAGACAAATGCGCAGGTGAAGCGGGCGCCTCAGGTGCCGCTATCCCGAGTAGTTGCCACGACTGATACAGTGCCCAAAGAAATGCTGCTGAGGTAGCCAGTATCCCAAGCAGGATTGGGTACTTCAGGAAGGCGACCTCCGGATTATCTGTTGCCGCTGCATCTGCTTCGACAGGCAACCAGGCAAAACAGAGCAGGATCGTCACCGCTGCCAACACGACCAGAAACCAGCGCAAATAGAGAATATCCAGTCTCTTCATTACTACACCTCGCTATGCTATGATAGCTCTAGTATAGACTGCAGTTTATTGTTTAACAATATATAATTAGTTTTTATCAATATGCATGTGCAAGGAGGTGTTTCAATGCCAGGAGCGGTAAGGCGTCTGTTCGACTCGTTCACCTCATATTCCGCCGATGAAGCCACTCGCAAAAATATCGTCAATAGCATCGGTGACGGTGCCTGGTACGCGGTGATGACCGGACTTACCACCTCCTTTATGGGTGTCTACGCCTTGGCGCTTGGCGCAGGAGACACCATGCTCGGCTGGTTGGCCGCTTTGCCGGCACTGGTGGCCTTGCTTTCGCAGATTCCTGCAGCAATGATTACTGAGCGAGCCTCACGCAGGATGCGTGTGCTCTGGCCGGCCACGATCGCCTTTCGTATGGGCTATCTGGCTTTTGCCTTCATACCTTTTCTGCCCATTCCTCCCGTTGCAAGAGCCTGGGTCTTCATCGGCCTCTTTGCAGTCATGAGTTTCCCCGGCACGGTGTCGGGGGTTGCCTGGACGGCCATGATGGGCGACATTTTCCCGGCTCATTTGCGGGGCCGTATTTTTGGCGACAGAAGCATGTTGCTGGGCATCGTGGCGCTGCTGGCCACCATAGCCGCTGGTCCGCTCCTTGACGCTCTCCCCTACCCCTACAACTTCACTGCTCTATTCATCGCTTCCTTTATTGCCTTGCTTATCTCTCTTATGTACTTGCGCAGGGTGACCGAAAAGCCAGAAATCGGCGAGAACGTCGCGAATAATGCCGCCAACATAAAGAGCATCACCGCTACCCTGAAGGACAAACCTTTTCTGTCCTTTGTAGCGGCGATGTTCGTAGTTCATATCGGTTTCAATATTTCCGCGGCCATGTGGACGTTACTTTATGTGAGAGTCCTCTTCTTGTCAAAAACCTTCATTGCCCTCATCACCGTGGTCACGCAAATCACCAGCGTACTGACTTTCCGCTGGTGGGGCAGGCTGGCCGACCGCATCGGACCGCGGAAGGCGCTCCTGTACAGCGTGCTGCTTTTCGCGCCCCAGCCCTTCCTGCACATGTTTGTCAGAACATCCTGGCCTCTCATTCCCCTGAGTATCGCCAGCGGCCTGGCAGGGTCAGGCTTCACACTGATACTCTTCAATGTGCTGCTTGGTGTCGCGGCCGACGAACGCAAACGCCCCAGCTACATAGCAGTTTTTAACGGTCTAATGGGTCTCACGGGTTTCCTGGCCCCTCTGATTGGGGTGGCGATCTACGGGCGCTTCAGCATGAACACCGTGTTCATCATTGCCACTCTCATACGACTATTAGGCATCCTGCTCTTTGCTCGGCAGACACGGCTAGAACCAGCCGCGTGAGCGGAAGAAGTACACCATGCCAGCCGCTATGGCGGTGCAAATACCGATAACAAGTGGGATCCCCAAAGGGCTACTCAGGCCGGGGAAAAAGTGAAAATTCATGCCAAAGAAACCTGCGAGGAAGTTTAGCGGTATGAAGATGGCTGAGAACACTGTCAAGGTAGTCATGACCCGGTTCATGTTGTTGCTGGCGTCCAGCATATGCATTTCATATAAGTTATTGACCATTTCGCGATTCAGGTTGACCAGATCGGCAACGTGGGCTACGTGATCGTAGACGTCGCGCAGGTTCACCTTAACAGCTTCACTTATGAGTTCAAAATCAGGCGACAACATAGACAGCACCATATCACGCAGCGGGAAGCTGGAAGAGCGCATGAGCAGAAGTTCTTTGCGAATCCTGTAGAGGCGCGGCAACGAAACCTTGGCTTCTTCGATAAACTCCCGCTCAGCGTTGTCGACCTCCTCAGCCACCATCTGGACAATCTCCAGCTGCTGGTCTACCAGCGCATCCAAAAGACTATAGAGCAGGTAATCGCTGCCGGATGTGCGCATCCGGCCGTTTTCCTGTTCCAGACGATGGCGTACCCCGGAAAATACGTCACCGGGCTTCTCTTGAAAGGTTATGACAGCGTTCCTGGTCAACAACAGTGAGAGGTGTTCGTGTTCTATGTTCATGCGTTCGTGCTTCTGCCAGACCTGTCGGTCATAGCTGACCATGGTTGCCGTGGCGAAGAGCATATCCTCTGACTGATCCAGCTTGCTGCGTTGCCCGACATGCACCACGTCCTCCATGAGCAAGGGAGGCAAGCCTAACTCTTGACACGCTGCCGAAATTATCTCGGACGAGTCCAGACCGACAATGTTGGCCCAAACAAGATCACCACAACACATCTTCTCCCGCAAAAGCTCAAGACCTGATTGACCCTCGGCCCTGAGGAACTCGCTGTGTGACTCCCTGTATGTGTAAACCTCAAAAACAGTGACACCGCCACGGTGCACCCCGGTGTACTCTAGTGAAGTGGATGTTTTATTAGTCTGATCAACAAGCAATGGGTCTGCCCCCTCTCTCTCAGAGAGATTTCGCCAACGGTAACCCGAATCCTGCCCAGCTTCTTTATGGGACACCCTCCTCACTCTCCTGTGGTAGAATAAGTTTTAGTGATAGCAAC
>DDWC01000178.1:2217-13559 GCA_002345475.1 Firmicutes bacterium UBA2296 | reverse complement strand
AATCGCTTAGCAGGCGACCGCCTTCGACCTACTCGGCCACCTCTCCGTGCCAATATACTATAGCATACTAATTTGTCGCTTGTCACTTGTGGCTTGTCACTTGTCGCGTGCCGATTAACGGCTGTTGTCTGTTGTCAGTCACTTGTTGTCTGTCGGCCGTTGCCTGTTGGCTGGCGGCTGTTGGCTGTTTAATGTTTTATGTTTTATGTTTTGTGTTTCGGAAGTGGCGGAGAGAGAGGGATTCGAACCCCCGGTCCCTTGCGGGATCACTAGTTTTCAAGACTAGCGCCATAAACCACTCGGCCATCTCTCCACACCCACAGCAAAATTCAGTATACCAACGAATAGCCCCTTCGTCAATGCAGTGCTTTAGACCCTGGTTATGACGTCAACCCCCATGTAGGGACGCAGGACTTCTGGCACCAGAACCGAACCGTCTGCCTGCTGGTAGTTCTCCAGCACACCGGCCACCAGTCGGTCTACGGCCAGGCCGGAACCGTTTAAGGTGTGCAGGTATTCGGCCCGGGCACCGGGCTCGGGGCGGTACTTGATGTTGGCCCGACGGGCCTGGAAATCCCGGAAGTTAGAGCAGGACGATATCTCCATGTATCTATCGTAGCTTGGCAACCAGAGTTCGAGGTCATACTTCTTGGCAGCGGTGAAACCGAGGTCTCCCGTGCACATCTGCAAAACGCGGTAAGGAATCCTGAGCAGCTCCAGAACGCGGCTAGCCTGCTTAAGCAGCGACTGCAGTTCGTCTTCGGAAGTCTCGGGGGCGACGAACTTAACCAGTTCTACTTTGTTAAACTGGTGCATGCGGATCAAACCGCGAGTGTCGCGGCCCGCTGCACCGGCTTCTGCACGAAAGGAGGGGCAGTAGGCTGTATAGTAGATTGGCAGTTTGTCGCCGTCGATGATCTCGTCGCGGTGCAGGTTGGTCACCGGTACTTCAGCGGTGGGGTTCAGGTAGTATTCCTTGCCCTCAAGCTTAAAGACGTCTTCAGTAAACTTGGGGAACTGCCCCGTGCCCACCAGGCTGTCATAGTTAATGATGAGTGGCGGGAATACTTCAGTGAAGCCGTGCTCGCGGGTGTGCAGATCCAGCATGAAGTTGATAAGTGAACGCTCCAGCCGGGCGCCAAGCCCCATATAGACGGCAAAGCGCGCTCCGGTCATGCGTCCCGCCCGCTCAAAGTCCAATATGCCCAGGTCTGTACCAAGATCCCAGTGGGCCTTTGGTGCGAAGTCGAAAGTGCGCGGGGTGCCGTAGTGGCCGCGGTCGACGTTTTCGGTCTCGCTGGCGCCGATGGGGACATCGGGGTCAGGCATGTTGGGTATGCGTAGCGCGATGTGCTCCAGTTCTTCGTCGAGGGCCCGCACCTCGGCGTCAAGCTCCTTGACCCGCTCGCCCAAGGCCTTCATCTCGGCAATTTCGGCTGTGGCGTCGACACCTTCCTTTTTGAACCGAGCTATCTGTTGTGTGGCGGCATTGCGCCGGGCCTTTATCTGCTCTACTTCGGTGACTTTCTCCCGCCGCGACTGGTCGAGGCTGAGAAACTCGTCTAGCGCAGCGGATTCTCCTTTGGCTGCGATGCCTTGGCGAACCAGATCGGGATTATTGCGAATGAACTTTGTGTCTAACATTGCGGTTACCTCCTTTATACTGTGGGTAAAACAAAAACCGCCCCTGTTTAGGGGCGATTGCTCGCGGTGCCACCCTATTTCGCCGCATTTGGCGGCATCTTGGCTTGATTATAACGGAATCACCGTCGCTGCTCGTCGCAGGCCGCTCAGAAGTGGATTTCGGCTACCCGGTATGTCGGCTCGCACCTGCCGCCGACTCTCTTGTATACCTGAACTAACCTACTTGCTTCGTCAAGGCGTTTAAGTGATTTTAGCATATGGCAGAAATACTCGCAAGGCAAGGGTTTTCGCATTTGTTTATGGCGCGAAAAGAATATTTGCGATAGTATGAAATACAGAATACAAAACACATTCGGGAGGTTGGACATTGTGGCACACAAACTGGCCAGTCGCGCACTTAACGTAACTCCTTCGGTAACTCTCAGCATCGATGCCAAGGCGAAACAGATGGTTTCTCAGGGCATCGACGTGGTGGGCTTTGGCGTAGGAGAACCGGACTTTGATACCCCGGTAAACATTGCCGACGCTGGTGTCAATGCGATTCGCAAGGGTTTCACCCGCTATACCCCTGCCAGTGGCACTGTGGAACTTAGACAGGCTATCTGCGCAAAGCTGAAGCAGGACAATGGCCTGGAATACGGCCCCAACGACATTGTGGTCTCAAACGGCGCCAAACACAGCATATACAACGTGCTGCTCGCTCTGATTGAAGACGGAGACGAAGTAATCATCCTGGCTCCCTACTGGGTGAGCTACACCGAAATGGTCAAGATGGTGGGCGGCGTGCCGGTGGTCATCGAGGCCAGCGAGGCCGACGACTTTAAGGTAAGTCTGGCCCAGCTGGAAGCAGCCAGAACAGAAAGGACCAAACTGCTCTTCCTTAACAGTCCCAGTAACCCCACGGGCATGGTCTACAGCCGCGAGGAACTCAAGACCATTGCCGACTTCTGCGTCAAGTACGGCATTTATGTCATGGCTGATGAAATCTACGAGAAGCTTGTCTATGACGGCGCCGAGCATGTCAGTATCGCCAGCTTTGGACCCGAGATCAAGGACCTGACCATCGTGGTCAACGGTATGTCCAAGGCCTACGCCATGACAGGGTGGCGCATTGGCTACACCGCCTGCGCTACTGAAATGGCCAAGGCTATGTCCAGCCTGCAGAGCCACGCCACCTCGGGTCCCAACTCCATCGCTCAGAAGGCCAGCGTGGAAGCGCTCAAGGGCCCGCAGGATACTATCGATATGATGGTGTCTGAGTTCAGCCGCCGTCGCCTGCGCATGGTAGAGCTGATCAACGAGATACCCGGACTTTCCTGTCGCACGCCCAACGGCGCATTCTACGTCATGGCTAACGTCAGCGGCCTTTTCGGCAAAACCCTGGACGGCGAAGTCATAAAGGATGATGTGCACCTGGCCACAGTACTGCTGGAGAAGGCTCACGTAGCCGTAGTTCCCGGCTCTGCCTTCGGCTCCGGCGACTTTGTCCGACTGTCCTACGCTACCTCTATGGAGCAAATCGAAGAAGGCCTCAAGCGCATCAAGAATTTTGTGAGCTAGTCTACACCAATACAAACCCCTGCCCCTTCCGTGAAGTGGCAGGGGTTTTGTGTTGCTGTCAGTGCAGACATTCTGCTACCTTGCAAAGTCCTGAGTGAAGAACGCCGGTGTACCGCCGGTGTTGATAATACAGACTGTCTCATCCTTCGGTATTACCCCGCGTTTAATAAGATCGGAGGCTCCCCACAGAGTTTTGCTGTTATACACGTTCTCTACAAAAATGGCTTCACGCTGGGCCAGGTCGTAAACGGCCTGAACAGACTCGGGGGTCGAAACCCCGTAGCCGGGACCCATGTAGTCGCCGTGGAGAAGAGCCACATCGTCTAGCGAATGTTCCGGAGAGCAACCGGTCAAGTTGACGAGATCGCTCCACAGCTCCTCAATGATGCTGCGCAGCCTGGGCACCTCGTACTCGACGCTGATGACGTGCACTTTAAAGGGTGATCCGGCAATAGCAGTGCCGAAGGTGAACCCTGCCGCTGTTCCCCCCATGGCGCCCACAATCACCACATGTTTAAGCGGGGTGGCCAGAGTTGCGGACTGCTCCACCAGCTCCGAAGCGGCGTTGACGTAGCCAAGGGCTCCCTGGGCATTTTGCTCCACCACATAGGGGTGCTTTCCTAAAGCCGCCAGTTGTGCCGCGATATCGCGCACCCGGTTTCCCCGCGCTGTCTCATTGACTGGGCCCAGGAAGATGGATTCGACACCCATTAGCTGGTGCAGGAGCATGTTGCCCTGCCAGGGGGATGAAGGTCGGGGGGCATTATGTACCGCCACTGCATTCAGACCATATTTCCTGGCAGCAGCCATAGCCAGCCGGCACTGGTTAGACTGCAGTCCTCCTGCCGCGATAACGGTATCAGCGCCCAGTGCCAGGGCCTCGCCAATCTGAAATTCCAGACTGCACACCTTATTTCCTCCCATGGCAAAGGTGGCCAGGTCGTCCCGCTTCATGTAGATGCCTGAATGTCCCAGCCATCGGCCGTAACGCTCCAGGTGATGCAATGGAGTAGGCCAATCGCCCAGCGAAACCCGGGGAAGAGAGTTCAGCAAAAAGAGCACCGCCTTTCATAATGTCAGAGAAAAGCCCCGCTATGCGGGGCTCAGATTATTATTTCGTATTGACCGAGCAGTCGGGCCAGCTCTATTTTCATCTGCCGCCGGGCCCGATACAGCTTGCACCTGATGCCTTCGACAGAGCAGGCCATCAGTTCGGCCATTTCTTCGTAAGAGAGCTTGTGAACGTCCCGCAGCATAATGACCTTGCCGTAGACGTCAGGTAATCTGGCCAGGGCGTCCTCAATGCAACGCCTGAGGTCTTCGATTTCCCATTTCTTCTCCAGAGCCGAAAGATCCACAAAGAGGGACTCTGGCAACTTGGCTTTATCGGGGAGGCGAAGGGCGTCCAGAGACACCACGGGGTAACGCTGTCGCTTGCGCTGCAGATCAATATGGTAATTCTCCATGATGCGCAGTACCCAGGTGCCGAAGGAGGCGTCGCCGCGAAACTCCTTAACGCGCGACCAGGCCCGAGTAAAAGATTCCTGCACGAGATCTTCGGCGTCCTGCCAGGAGCGAGTCAAAGATGATGCTCTTCTGCTGGCTACTTCCCAGTATTCACGCACCATGGCCTCAAAGGCCGCACGGTCACCACTGCGCAGGCTTTCCAGCAAGTCCTTATCCAACACATCACCCTCTTCCCCATAGGCGCAATCCTCTGAAAATTATACCTACTAACATTCCACGCTGTCAAACGAATACCTTCTCTTAACCATGGAAAGAAACAAAATCAACGACAATGCATATTAATGCGCCAACGCTGCGGACTGTATCTTGCCATCGGCAAAGGCCGGAACCACTGCTAGAACATCAAGAGCGGCACACTTGGCGAGGTCGCCTCCATAGCCAAGCCCTATGAGCTTCTGCCCGGCGGTGCTGTGCACAAGGGCCTCAGCCAGGTGATCCCGCTGGGCGAGAAAGGCCTGCCTGGCCACTTCAGCCGCATCGGACAGGGCAAGCCCCGGAGAGGCTACAATCATATAATCCACCAGAGCTCCTGCGCACAGCGTGTCTTCGAAAGAAACCCTGCCGCCCTGACCGGCACATATGATTACTGAGTCACGGTCAGACTGCAGACAGTAATCGGCCACAGCAGCCCGGTTGACAAAGGCGGCAGTGACGACTTCTCTGGCCCTGCCACAAGCCAGGAGCAGCGGAGTTCCGTTGCTGGTCGTCAGTACCATTTCCCGGCCAGACAGGTTTTCCTCGGTGCATTCCGAAGGCGAGTTGCCAAGATCGAAGCCGGGGATCATGGCTCCTCCCCTTTCACCGGCCAGCAACGACCCAGGCCTGGCGGCAGACAAAGACAGTGCCTCCTGCTCTGTACGTACCGGATATATGGACAGACAGCCGTTAGCCAGGGCCGTGGCTATGGTTGACGTGGCTCGCAAGGCATCTATAACAACTGCAGTCCTGCCCTCGAGGTCGATGTATGCCAGCTCCGATGGAACCAGTAGCACCTCCACCTTGCCCATGCCTAAACCTTCACCGGCAGCAGATTGGCGGCGACAATAATCTCACCGTCAAAGTGCTCCTGCGCTTCTCGCAGCAAATCGGCAGTATCGTACTCGGGCCAGAAGTGGGTGAGCAAGAGGCGTCTTACTCCTGCAGCGGAGGCCATCTGGCCGCATTCGGCGGCGGTCATGTGTTTGGGCACGTTAGCTCCTTTATCGCGGGTGAGGAAACTCGCCTCTGCCATGAGCAGGTCTGCGCCCCGGGCCGCCTCAACCAGCGACTGGTCATAGGCAGTGTCAGCAGTGTAGAACAGCGTTCTGCCGGCGTGGGATATACGCATGGCCTGGCAAGGTATGGCGTGGTCAGTAGCAAAAAAGGTAAACTCAAAGCCTTCTATGTTGGTGCTTGTCCCTGCCTCTATGGTCGTAACCTGCAAGCTCTTATACTCCAGCACCGCGCGTTCCAGGGCCGGCTCTGCCGGTGCAAATACTGGGAGCGGTGCCACACCGGTCTCCAGCATATTGCGATGGTGGGCATAACGCAGCACCAAAAGGTCAGCAAAGTGATCGGGGTGCAGATGGCTTATGACTACGGCATCGAGTTCGCCACGGCGAAAGTCGCAGTAGGTTTTAAGGCGGCTGACCACTCCGCTGCCACATTCCAGCAGAATCTTGCTACTGCCCGCTTCCAGCAGGTAGCCGGGTCCCGCCCCTCCGGGAGGGGGATAAGGCGAGTTAAACCCCAGGATGCGCAGATGCATGTTGCTCATCTCCTTTATTGGCTCTCCAGGTTGCGCATGGTCAGACCAATGCGCTTTCTGTTTAGATCAAGACTTTTGATGCGCACTAATACCACGTCCCCCACCGCCAGCTCTTCACTGGGGTGTTTGATGTATCTGTCACAGATTTCAGAGATATGTACCAGGCCGTCCTGTTTGACGCCGATATCCACGAAGGCACCGAAGTCTATGACATTGCGCACCACTCCGGTTAACTGCATACCCTCACGGAGATCCTCCATCTGCAGTACATCCCGGCGAAACACAGGGCCCGGCACGTCCTCGCGGGGGTCACGGCCGGGTCGCCGCAAAGACTGGTAGATGTCGCGTAAGGTTGGTAGCCCCGCACCGAGCTCGCCTGCCAGCACGCGTAACTGATCCTCGCTCAGCACCGCACTGCCAGCGGCCACGTCGCTGACTGATGCGCTCAGTGACTTCAGAAGTCGTCCCGCCAGCTCATAGGATTCCGGATGAATGGGGGTGTTGTCCAGCACATTGCTTGCTCCAGGTATGCGGAGAAACCCTGCACACTGGGTGAAGGCTGCGGGCCCCAGGCGAGGGACTTTCTTTAGTTCTGCCCGTGATTTGAAAGGCCCGTTTTCGTCGCGGTACGCCACAATGTTCCTGGCCACTGTAGCGGAGACGCCTGCCACATAGCCTAGCAAAGCCGGCGAAGCTGTGTTAAGGTCCACCCCAACCGAGTTTACACAGTCTTCCACTACCGCATACAGCCTCTCGCCCAGTTGTTTCTGGTTGACATCATGCTGATACTGTCCTACCCCGATGCTCTTCGGCTCTATTTTGACCAGTTCGGAAAGCGGGTCCAGCACACGACGCCCAATGGACACCGCTCCACGCAGGGTAACATCCAGTTCAGGCAGTTCTTTACCCGCCAGTGCCGACGCAGAGTAGACGGAAGCGCCGGCTTCGTTAACTATGGTGTACGCTATGGGCAACTCGTGCTTACCGATTAGTTCGGCGATGAAGTCTTCGCTCTCACGGGAACCGGTGCCGTTGCCAATAACCACGGCATCGACGCCGTGCTTCTGTATTAGCTGTAAGACCGTTCGCGCGCCGCCCTGATAGTCTTTCTGGGGGGGTGTAAAGTAGGAGACTGCGGTGTCGAGCACTTTACCCGTGGAGCCTATAACAGCCATTTTGCAGCCTGTGCGATAAGCAGGGTCTATGGCCAGAATAGTCTTGTTGCGCACCGGAGCGCCCAGGAGCAGCTGACGCAGATTCTGACCGAAAACCTTGATGGCGTGCTCTTCTGCAGCCTCAGTCAAACCGGATCTGATCTCCCGTTCCAGGGAAGGGAAAAGCAGCCTACCGCAGCCTTCGCTGATGGTGTCAAACAGGGGGCCCTCATGTGGCGAACCTAGTTCAGTAAAGCGACGCCAGGCCAGATTGACCAGAGGTTCATCACTATAGGCAAGAGACACCTTGAGCACGCCTTCGCGCTCACCGCGGTTAACCGCCAGTAGGCGGTGAGGCGGCATGCGACGCAACGGTTCTTCGTAGTCGTAGTACATGCTGTATACCGAATCAACCTCTGGGCTCACAGCTGCGACCTTGACACTGGCATTGCCGGACAGAGTAGTACGCACCGCCTCGCGGACGGCAAAGTGCTCAGCCATGTTCTCGGCTACGATATCCATGGCCCCGGCCAGGGCGTCGCTTGCATTCTCTACCGCCTCACTAAGGTAACTACCTGCCTCCTCCAGCGCGACTTCAAGATTTCCCTGAGGGTGTGACTTAAGCCACTCGGCCAAAGGCTCAAGCCCCTTTTCCCGTGCAATGGTGGCTCTTGTTCTTCGTTTAGGCCGAAACGGAAGGTATATGTCTTCCACTTTCTGCAGGGTGGTCGCTGAAGTCAGAGCCTTCTCGATCTCAGGCGTCATTTTCTCCTGCTCGGTGATAAGACGCAGCACTTCCTGCCGTCTGGCCTCCAGGTTGCGCAGGTAGGTGAGTCTCTCCTCAATGTCTCTGAGCTTGACCTCGTCCAGCTCCCCAGTCACTTCTTTACGATACCTGGCAATGAAGGGAATCGTGTTTCCCTCGTCCAGAAGCCTGGCGACACTTTCCACTTGAGCTGTGCTGAGTGAGAGCTCCTGACCAATCTGTTTGCAAATGTCCATATTGACCTCCCTAAAGCAAAGGCCCGCCACAGGCAGGCCATGTTTTTCTCTATTATACTACATGTGTGCAGGCTAATGTTTCCTGACAGTGTGCTTACCGGACCCGTTGCCTGAGACGGGCCTGATACTTCCTTTCCTCATCGTGGAAATGGGTGTAATACCAGAAGACGGCGGCCGAATAAATGATGGCTGTAAGGAAATATGGAGAGCCGTTACCGTAGTTGTCCATCATGAATCCACCGACTGTGGCACTGACCGCCCGGCTGAGGTTGTTAGCCATGCTGATAAGGCTGGCGGTAGTAGCCCGCTGCTCTGGCTCCACAATTTCCATGGCGAAAGACCCGGTGATGGGATTAGACAGGTTCATCAGTCCATGTCGCATCCAGTAGGCGATGGTCACCGGCCAGATGCCGGGCGACAGTCCCATGACGATGAGCAATGGGATGGAAGAACCCTGCGAAAGTACCACCGACTTCACCTTGCCGAACTTTTCCACCAGGCGCGGGCTCAGCAACACGGCAAATATGAGTACCACCGAGGAACCGGCCATAATGAAGCCGACCTGCTCGGTTCCGGCCTGCAACTGTTCTGTGAGAAAGACATTAAAGAAGGGGACCACCAGGCCTGCGCCAAACCCGATAAACATGTTGTATACGGCCAGGTTGCGCGGGATGGGGCTGGCCAGAACCGTGCGCAGGCTGAGCCTCTTCGCCTGCTCGCCTTTGGTAACGGACTCTTCCTTGATAAACATCACCGGTATGGCTGAGAAAAGCCAGAACAGTGCGCTGATTACCAGTGCGTAGCGCAGTGGCACGGGGTTGATGATATCAATAATGCCCATGGAGTCCATAATAAACACCGGCAGCAGACCCGCCAGGCTATTGCCCACCATGCCCGAGACATGGGAGAGGGCCGCGTTGACGCTGAACAGATGCATGCGCTCTCTCACGTCGCTGTTTTCCACCAGCAGAGGGGACTGCACAATAGACTTGAAGGTGTTAGAGGCTCCCCGCAAAGCGCTAAAGGCCAGCAGTATCGCAGCCGAGGCTGTAAAGAATACTTGCCCGAGACAGGCAACGGTAGCCAGAGCTATCGACAGGAGCAATGAACCCTTGCGGCCAAAGCGATTGGTGAACATCCCGGCCGGGACACTTATCAGCCCCGAACTTATGAGGTTTACCGTGGTGAAAATCCCCAGAAAGGACTTGGAGTAACCCAGCTGCCTCAGGTAGATATTTAAGAGCAACCCGAAGGAAGCCATAGCTATCTGGCTCAGTGATACACTGGCCAGAAACAGCTTGGCGTTAGGACGAAAACGGCGAATGCTGTCGATATAGCCGGATCTTGGCTCTTCTATACCCATGGTGCTACCTCTCCAATCTCATTTCACCTCTCCTACTTTACTACTACCGAAAAGAAATTTCTACTGCAATTCTGCTGTGGCAGGTAGGCGAAGGATGGGGCGAGAAGTATATCAGAAACCGATTAGGAGGTATAACATGTTTGAGCAAACTTTGAAAGTCATCAGGTCGGAGGTTTCCGGGGAAAGGGCCTTCAGGCATGTGGAAGAGGTAGTGCGCCATCACCGCATACAGGCCAGTCCGGGATTTCGCGACGCAGCCAACTATTGCCTGCAAGCCCTGAGCCGCATCGGTGTGGAAGCTGTGCTGGAGAGCTATCCGGCGAATTTCACCGCGCGTCACTGGTCACAGCTCATGTTTCAGGAGTGGAGTTGCGACAGGGCCGAGCTTCTCCTGCTTGAGCCGGAAGAAAAACTGCTGGCTTCATATGACGAGTGCAAGATTTCTGTCATACAACGCAGCATGAGTACCCCGGCAGGCGGTGTCACCGCCGAACTAGTCGTCCTCGACCAGGGCGACGGACCTGAAGCTTACGCTGACCTTGACCTGCATGGCAAGTTGGTACTCACAGATGGTGATCTCAACAAAGTACACGCCTGGGCAGTCCTCAAGGCTGGAGCTCTGGGTATCATTTCGGATCGTTTGGCGGAAGTGCCGCTGGTTCGAGAGCGTCATGATCTGCCTGACGCCAGGCAGTACACCTCGTTCTGGTGGACAGAAGGCAACCCGGTTGGCTTTGGCTTCGTTCTCTCACCGCGCCTCGGCGACTACTTGCGCAATCAGGCTGCCACGGCAAAACGGTCCGGTAAATCGGTAAAGTTGCATGCCGAGGTTGTCAGCGCCCTTTATGACGGCGAAATTGAAAACGTCAGCGCCTTTATCCCGGGCGAAACCGAGGAGGAAGTGCTGGTAGTGGCCCATCTCTGCCACCCCCAATGGTGTGCCAATGACAACGCCTCAGGCGTAGCCGTGGCCATGGAGGTAGCCCGAGCCATCAGCAAACTGGTGGACGAGGGCAAGCTACCGCGCCCCAGGCGAGGTATTCGCTTCCTCCTTATGGCCGAGTTCACAGGAACGTATGCCTATCTGGACCACCACCAGGCCCGCCTGCCCCGTACCATGGCCGGCATCAACCTGGATATGGTGGGTGAGAAGCAGGAACTGACGAAAGGGCCGCTGGTTGTGGAACATCCCCCAGAGGCCACGGAATCCTTTGTTGGAGATTTTATGGAAGCCGTGCTGGGTGCAGTGGCCAGGGAAGTGCAAAACAACAGCAAGACCAAGTCCTACGCCCTGTTCAAACACACCGCCACGCCCTTCTCGGGGGGCAGTGACCATTACATTTTT